>JBCBVC010000031.1:24082-32044 GCA_039817845.1 Cyanobacteria bacterium J06642_2 | reverse complement strand
CGTTTTAGCTACCCAGAACTCAGGTGTAGTCAGGGCCTCTGTGTTCTAACTAAAACGTCCTAAGCAGCTTGACGGCTGCTATAGAAGAGCAAACTCACTCAAACTGACAGCTGCCCAAAAGCTCGACCCGCGCTCTCAGAGCGACGTAACAGCTCAATAGGTAGAAGAATCTTCCTACAGACTCTTTCTTCCGATTCCGGTTGCCGCTTATGATGGGAGGTACGATCGCATTTTCTTAAGCATGCGTTTGTCATGGCTTTGGTTGAGCGAAATTGAATTCACGACAGGATTGCACGGTTTTAGGGAGCGCCGATTGATGAAAAAAGCAGCGGATATCATGACCCGAGCAGTGGTCACGATTCGAGGATCGGCCACAGTAGCTGAAGCAGTCCAACTGATGAAAGACAAAAGCTTGCGATCGCTGATCGTCGAGCGGCGGACGGATGACGATCCTTATGGCATCATCACCGAGACCGACATCGTCTACAAGGTGGCAGCTTACGGTAAAGACCCGAAGCAAATGCGAGTGTACGAAATCATGACCAAGCCCTGCATTGTGGTCAATCCCGAGCTGGGGGTAGAATATGTAGCTCGGCTGTTCTCTAACACGGGCATTCGCCGCGCTCCCGTCATTGACGGCACCTTGCTGGGCATCATTTCGGTCAGCGATTTGATGAAAAGTGTTGGTGGAGAAGCGAAGCCTCGTCGACTGTACATCGAAGACGAAATTGAAGCGGCGCGTGAAGAAGCGCGCTCGATCTGCGATACCAAGGGTGACACGTCGAAGGAATGTGCTGTTGCCTGGGAAATTGTGGAAGAGTTACTAGCAGAAGCTTCCGATCGCCGCGTAGAGAAAGAAGCTGAGGGCACGAACACGAATTTTGGCGTTTACTGCGACAACAACCCCGAGGCTCCCGAGTGCCGCGTTTACGACGACTGATGCTCTCCTCCTAACGAAAACGAGATGTACTCATGTGGGCGATCGCTTGACCTTAGAAGTCTGCGATCGCCTTATTTATCTACAACTGTTCGCGAGTAGCGGCGTCTAACTGTTCTATCAGCTCTACCCCCCTTGAGGTGCCCAGACGAGTAGCTCCGGCATCGAGTAGGGCGATCGCTTGCGCCAACGTCTTGATTCCACCGGAAGCTTTGACTGCCACTCCACCTTGCGTGAGCTGCCACAGTAACCGCACGTCCTCAGGCGTGGCTCCGCCTCGCATGCCGGTCGAGGTTTTGAGAAAGGCTACGCCTGCATCCACGCAAATTTCACCCGCCAAACGCTTTTCAGCCTCGGAGAGCACAGCAGTTTCCAAGATGGCTTTGATCGTCTGACCAGTTTCTTCGACGATTTGTGCAATTTCAGCGTGGACGCGATCGCTCTCCCCGGCTTTTAGCCAGCCGAGATTGATAACGACGTCTAGCTCCGTAGCCCCAGCTTCCACCGCCGTCATCGCTTCGTAGTGCTTCACTCCAGGCATGGCGGCCCCGAGGGGAAATCCAATCACCGTGCTGACTGCAGGCTGGCGATGGTGGAGTCGTTCGACCGCTTGCTTGACATAGCTCGGCAGCACGCACACCGAAGCAAATTGATGGCGGTCGGCCGCTTCGCAAAGGCGATCGATCTCTGCCGGCAGCGCTGTCGGCACCAGCAACGAATGGTCGATTGCGCTCGCCAACTCCGATTCGGATATCGCTCGCTCTGGCATGATTTAAACGGCAGCTACAGCGGGCTCGGGCAACCTGGTTGCATCCAAACCGAGTTCGCGGCAGTGGGAGATCGCGCGATCCAAAATGTCGTGAGCCTGCTCCACCGATTCAATTCGACACAGCTCCTTCCGAAAACCAGCAGCTCCCGGAAAGTCCTTGGCATACCAGGTCATGTGTTTGCGGGATTGGCGAATGCCGGACTGACCTTTGTATTCCCACAGTCCGACAACGTGATCTTTGGCCAGCTCTAACTTAGCGATCGGCGAAGGTGCATCCAAATATGTCCCCGTCTTCAAATAGTGGTCGATTTCACCTACCAAAAAGGGATAGCCGAGGGTGCCCCGCGCGCACATGACGCCGTCCGCTCCTGTCTGTTGCAGGCAGCGTACGGCCGCTTCTACCGAGAAAATATCGCCGTTAGCAATGACGGGAATGGACAAGTGTTCTTTAACCTCACCAATCCACGACCAGTCTGCCGGTCCATTGTAGCCCTGCGCCCGCGTGCGTCCGTGTAGCGTCAGCAGCTGCGCCCCTGCATCTTCCATCTGCCGCGCGAAGTTGATAATGTCGATCGTCTCTGCCGTCCACCCGAGGCGCGTTTTCACGGTTACGGGGCAGTCCACCGCTTCCACCACTGCTTTAACAATCGCTGCCGCCGTTTTCGGCTCGCGCAGCAAGGACGAACCACCACCATTTTTGGTGATCTTATTCACCGGGCAGCCCATATTGACATCCACCACATCTGCCCCTTCCGCTACCGCCATCTGAGCGGCTTCAGCCAGAAAGTGAGGCCGACAGTCAAACAGCTGAATGCCAATCGGGGTTTCGTCTGCGTCCACCTCCATAATGCGAGGCAACGCCGAAGCGTAGTGTAGCCCCGTTGCATTTACCATTTCGGTGTACATCAAACTGCGCGGCGCAAAACGACGCACCAACCGGCGGAATACCTTGTCCGTCACGCCCGATAAGGGCGACTGAAACACTCGCGATCGCACTAAGAATTTGCCAATCTGCAGTGGCTGCGCCAGACGCTCGCGCAGAGATGCCGATAGCTGAGGTGCTTCGCGTTCCACGGTTTCAACTCCCGATCCTCGTCAGCCCGGTGAGATAACACTCGGGGAGGCTTCTAGCCTTCTTTATTAACGAAGGGCAGCATCGCCAACATGCGCGCGCGCTTGATCGCTACTGTCATGTCGCGCTGCTGTTTTGCCGTCAAATTGGTAATGCGACGGGGCAAGATTTTGCCGCGCTCGGTCACGAACTTCTTCAGCAGTTCGAGGTCTTTGTAATCAATGGGGTCGCCCGGCTTAATCGGGGACATTCGCTTGCGATAAAAACCAGCCATGCTTTTTCTCGTCAATCCTTAACAGCGTAAAACAAACGCGTGTGTCGCGCGATCGCAACCCGCGCGCGAGATTACTTGATCTCTTTGTGAGTGGTGTGGGCGTTGCAGTTCGGGCAGAACTTCTTCAGTTCCATCCGCCCTGTGGTGTTGCGACGATTCTTGGTGGTGGTGTATCGCGAAACGCCGGGGGAGCGTTTATTGGGATTGGAACGACACTCAGTACATTCCAACGTGATGGTTAGGCGAACGCCTTTGTTCTTAGCCATAGGGGGGATGCGGGGGAAATTTCAGACGCGATCAAATATTATCTAACTTATCCTTCATGTTTTCAACCCATTCCCGCGCTTGCTTCCCTGCTTGACGGCCCAGAGTGTTGACATTTTTCTGCACGTCGCGGGTCGCCGAGCCCAAATCGCCAATGTTTTCGTTCTGTTTAGCTTGCTGCCATATATCTTTGGCTGCCGATCGCAATTCATCTACGACTTCACCTGCTTCACCTTCGTCCAGCCACTGTTGAATCTTCTCGTCTAGCTGGTACCCTTCCTCCGCATTCACGACTTTGGTGCGGGCGGCGCGGTCGTGCAGGCTTTGCCGTTTTTCCTTATCAAAAGCGGCAAACAGAGCATCGGCCCCCAACGGCACTAGTAGCGATTCAGTCAGGATCAAAAATGACGAAACTCCTTCGCGCGCCATCGAGCGCAGTAGGGTGGGCGATTCGTCGGTTTCGGCATCAATAGTTTTGATGTTCACCAGCCATTTGCCAATGCTCTGCCCAGACGGGCGCGATTGCAGATAGCCGCGATTGGCCAACCATGCGGCAAAAAAGGACACGTAGCCGACGGTGCTGACGGCGTCTGCTCCGGCACCGAATAAAGAAGCCAATCCCTGCGCGACATAAGCAGCTCCCAACCCGACGCCAAAGTCGAGCGCGAACGCTCCGGCCCGCCGCTTCAGACTGGCGAGGTCGCTGTCGGTAGCCGTCTCAGATTCAGCCGCAGGACGCGCGTAAGGAGCCTCGACACGCGGAGCGGGAGGGGCAGGCAAGGCGTCAAACGTGCGACGTTCGGCCACCTTTTCCTCAAACTCGCGATAGTCGCGCCGTTGAGGTTGGGGAGACCGTTCCGGACGATAGGGAGGTCGAGAATTGGTCATGTTGCTACCTGCAGCGGCTGGCGCTGGCTGAAGTTTTCATTACTTTATATGTTAGCGGCTCGCTTTATCTGAGCTGGACATACAAGCGTATCGACACTCTTTTCAGAAGCAGTAACGCACTCAAGTTCGAGGGTTCGCCCCTTGCGTTAATGTGCTTTCCAGTGGAAACTTCTCGCGCACGAATGCCTCCGCTTCGTCTGCAGTCGACATCTCGCCATCCAACACGCGATCGCGCACCGCTCCTAAAATCGTCTGAAAATAGCGGCTGGGTTTGTAGCCCCATTGCTTCAGATCGCGCCCCGTCAGCGGCATGGATTGCCGTTTCCAGTCGCGTAAATAGCGCCAAATAAGTGTCCGCTGAGGTTTAGACGCGATCGCGGCCAATAGGATCGCTTCAGAAACGGTGAGGTCGCGCAGCTGGCGATCGACCAGACTAGGTCGCACGTCTCGAACGAGCGTCGCCAATATGGCATCACGATATTTGGGTAGTTTTTGCAGGCGTTGCAGCCCTTCGCGGGTGAAATAAAGCCTGCGAGCCACGTCTAGTGCGTCAGCAAACGGCAGCAGCATCACTTCCAACCGCACCTGCCAGATGTGATGCAGGTCGATTTCGGGATAGTCGCGAGCGAAATGATAGAGCCACGCCCCCACTTGCCGCACTTGCCGCACTAGTTCATCTGTTAAATCCAGGTCGGGATGCAAATAGTGCAGGGCCTGCAAGTCGTTGAGCTGGATCAGGGCGTCGGACCATCGAGTCGAGCGCAGAATGTAGCACAGCTCTTGCTTGAGGCGCGTACCCTGGTGCGTCCAGACCGTGTCGGATTGATTGTCGGGGGCAGTGACGCGATCGCGGGTGAGATGGGCAGCGGCAAGGGCGTATTCGCGCGTGCGATCGCCTAGCTGGAACTGGAGGCGGACGGCAAAGCGGACAGCGCGCAAGATGCGGGTGGGGTCTTCAATAAAGCTGTTGGGATGGAGGACGCGGAGTTGATGGCAATCGAGGTCGTCTAGTCCGCCAAAAAAATCGAGGATTTGTCCGGCTTGGGAGCCGTTGAGTAGCAGTGCTAGGGCGTTAATCGTGAAGTCACGCCGATAAAGGTCTTGCTGAATCGAACTGGCGGCCACCTCTGGCAGGGCAGAGGGATAGGGATAAAACTCCGTGCGCGCCGTGGCGATGTCGATCCACAAGCCGTCCGGCCAGGTCAGCGCCGCCGTTTGGAATTTGCCGTGGATCTCTAATTTAGTTTCGGGATAGTGCTGCTGAAGCGATCGCGCCAAAACCAACCCCAATCCCTCCGACTCGGAGGATTGCTCTCCTTCAGTTGCGAGGGGATGTAAGCCATCGACCACTAAATCCAGATCGTCTGTGGGACGATTCAGGAGCAAGTCGCGCACCGTACCGCCCACCACATACAGGCGCACGTTCAGTTTGTCCGCCACCCGCGCTGCTGTTTGCAAAATGCCTTCGTAGCGCTCGGGCAGCAGGGCTTTGAGCTGGACTTGAATGCGATCGCGCACGCGCGCAGGTTCTTCGTCTTCGGGCAAGTCATGCAAATGGCGCAATACGTCCGTACGGGTGACGATGCCCACTAAGCGATCGCTCTCCAACACGGGCAGCCGTCCGATATCCCACTTCAGCATCGAGGTTTGAATGTCGCCTAGCGTGGCTTCGGGGGCGATCGTGCGGACGGGAGCGGTCATGTACCCTTTCACGGGCGCGTGGCCGAAGCCGTGATGCAAGGCCAGATCCAAATCGCGGCGGGAGACGATGCCCACCAGTTCGTCCGCATCGTTCACGACCGACAAACCTGAGTGACCGTAGCGCAACAGCACCCGCTGGGCTTCGTGAATGGTGAGGTCGGGGCGGACAGTGCGGACGGGGGAGGACATGAGAGCTCTAGCCGTCACGGGTTGAGGAATGCGATCGCGCAATTGCCGCCCAATTTTCTGCACCCACGTCTCCAGATCGACCGTTTCATCCGCTGAGATTCGGACTGAAGCTGATGCCGCACGCGAGTGCCCGCCGCCGCCGTACTGCTGCATGAGGGTGTCGAGGCGGGCGAAGTCCTGACGCGATCGCCCGATTAAACTGAGCCGTTCCCCCTGAAGCGCTACCAACACCAACACGTCGATATCGGTCAAATCCATCAGGCGTTCGACGACACCCGACAACCCGGATACGAATTCGTCATCGCGCACAGACAGTACGGCGAGACGTTGACCCCGAACGATTTCTGTGTGGCGATCGAGGTCGTTGAGGGTACTCGTCAACACCTCCTGCATCTTCGGCGTTAGAGCAGAATCGATGTAGGACGCCAGCACGGTGAGATTGATGCCCTGCTCCATCAGCCAGGCCAAAGCACGAGCGTCGCGAGCCGTACTCTGCGGAAACGTGAGCGACCCCGTATCGACGTGAATGCCTAGGGCTAACACCGTGACTTCAAAAGGCGAGAGCGCGATCGCCTCCTCCTGCAAACGCTCCACCATCAACGTGCAGGTGGAACCCACTTCTTCTAAATGCGATTCGGCGGGCTGGAAGTCGAGCGGTTCGGTATCGAAATGATGGTCGTAGAGGTGAATCTCCACGTCGGGGAGGTCGAACCAGGCGGATGCGTTGCCGAAGCGATCGCGGTGATGGGCATCGACCAGAATCAAGCGCCGAATCCGTTCGGGATGAAGCGATCGCATTTCAATCAAGGGAAACTCGTCCCGATGCAGTCCCAAAAACTCGCGAACGGTACGAAACGCGCCCCCCGTCAGCACGATTCGCGCCCCCGGATACAGCCGTGCCGCTCCTACCGCTGCCCCCAGCGTGTCGAAATCAGCCGTACTGTGACAAAGAATGACATCCACGCGATCGAGATCGTCTCCTGGAATGGTTTCTCATTCACTCTAGCGACGGTTGGGATACGGGTTCTCGATCGAGACTCAAAGCAATGCTGGGGAAGGCAGAAGCGAGTACGAAGAATGCTGGCCTCAGATTGGGGTGTAGCGTGTAGAGTTGAGCGCGAGGTGATGAGTTTTAGGTGTTTGGGGTGAAGGGGGCGCGATCAAAGAGCCATTTGTCTCCGATGAGGGCTTCTAGGGCTTGATTGAGTTTCAGCAAAAAGTGACTGGGGTCGTTCAACTGTTGCTGCTCAAACCAAGTTTGGAATTCTGCTTCATTTTCGATGCCTTGATGTTGGGCGGCAGTAGAAATGAGCCGCAGGGCGAGATTGCTGAGTTGTTCAGTATCAGAGTCTGATGGCTGGTTAGCTCGCGCGGTCAAAAACATCGCGGTAGTGGCTAAGAGTGCTTCTAGTTCGTCACCCCGAGGTATTTTCTGAAATAGCGCGGCCATCGTTGCTATTTGGTCTGATGGTTGAATTTCAATTCTGAGCGAGAGCCAAACGGCTTGGGCTAGATAAACTTCGGGGAAATCGCTCCCGGAAGCTACTCCAAGATTCCCTAAAACGGTCACGAGATCGGGGAACGCACCGATTTGTGCGAGAGATTCAGCGGCTTGACGATAAAGCTGAAACTCAGTTGTGGCGTCACCTTCTCGTCTAGCGAGGTAAGCCATGTTGGCGAGCGTGGCCGCCTTGCCCTTCACATTGCCAATCTGTTCTTGGAGTTGCAGTGACTGTTGGTAGAGCTCGAGCGCCTCGCTCACCTGGCCTTGTTGGACGTAAATGTTGGCCATAGCGTGTAGCGTGGCCGCCTTGCCCTTCACATTGCCAATCTGTTCTTGGAGTTGCAGCGACTGTTGGTAGAGCTCG
>JBCBVC010000031.1:0-23986 GCA_039817845.1 Cyanobacteria bacterium J06642_2 | reverse complement strand
CTCGAGCGCCTCGCTCACCTGGCCTTGTTGGACGTAAATGTAGGCCATTTCGTGTAGCGTGGCCGCCTTGCCCTTCACATTGCCAATCTGTTCTTGGAGTTGCAGCGACTGTTGGTAGAGCTCGAGCGCCTCGCTCACCTGGCCTTGTTGGACGTAAATGTAGGCCATTTCGTGTAGCGTGGCCGCCTTGCCCTGAACATTACCTTCTGCATCTAAAGCGTCGTGGGCGAGCTGGTAATGGCTCAGTGCTGCACTCACTTCGCCAAGGGTCACCTGTGCCTGTGCCAAGTTGTAATAAACAGCAGAGTCTCTGGCAAAAACCAACGTAGACTTACACAATTCAGCAGACTCTCGATAGCGATTCTGCTCGTTCCAGCGGTTAGCTAATCTGCCACCCATATCGCCGGCAATCTCAGCATTGCCCGCCAGCAGCGCTAACCTATGAATTTCCAGCAGCTGTTCCTCGCTTGCCCCTTCAGCCTCCTGCCACCAAAGCTGATTCAAAACCTCAACCGCTTCGTCATACAGCTCGCCCGACCGAAAGTCCGACAACAACTCGCTCAAAATCAGCGGCACGCGATAGTGAGGCTGCCCCGTCTTCCCATCCACCTCCAACAACCCCAACGCCACCGCCCGCTCCCGATGGCGCTCCCATGCCTCTATCTCCTTCGCCACCGCCGCCAAAGCCTCCCCCGGCACCGGCAACGCAAAGACCAACGCCCGCCCCAGCAGCGCCTTCACTCCCTCCGCCTGCTGCGCCAACAGCTCCCGCGCCAAAATACTCTCGCGGAACCGCTGTTCTTCCTCGCCCATCCGCGCCAAAATCCGCTCTCGATCCAACCCCTCCGCCACCAACACCCGATCCAACCACTCCAGCAACCTCGGATTGCCATCCGCAATCTCCCGCGCCCGCAGCCGCAAAGCCTTCTCGACCTCAGTCCTAGCCTGAAACGCCTCCAGCCGATTGCACTTTTTCTCTAAATCCGCACCCCGCAACGCCGGCACCCGCAACCGCTCCAACGCCGCATCCCCCTCCGGAAACCTCACGTCATACCGACTGGTCAAAATCACGCGATGAGCCACCCCACAGTTCTGCACCGCCTGCAACAACCCTGACACCGCCTCGACAACGTCCGCCTTCAACACCGGCTTCCCGTCCGGATTGGTCTCCACATTCGCCTCAAAATCATCCAGCACGAAACAAAATTTCTGCTTCGACTCGTTCAGCCCGTCCTTCAAAAAGCGAGTCAACTTCTGTGCCAACGGCAACCCACCCGCCAAAATCTCATGCCCCGTCTCAGACAAACACTGCTTCCCCAACAGCCGCTGCAACACCTCCCAACTCAACCGGCGATACACCACCAGCGGCGTATACTCCTGCGGCAACCGCTCTAACAACCGAGCCGCAATCGTACTTTTGCCCACCCCGCCCAAACCGTGCAGCACCACCCCCGCACATCGTTTAGAGCGCAGATGCCGCAACCCCTGCTGCAAAATCTTCCGCCGCCCCACGAACTCGTCCGGAGTCGCCACCCGCACCCGCTTTTCCGGATCGAGAAACTGCTCCCGCACCGCAGCCCGTGTCGGAACGTAATCCTCCGCCGGTTCCACCAACGCCTGCCAAGCCTGCGGCCCCCGCACGTACAGCCGCAACAAATGCCAATCCCGCGACTCATCCTGCCGCAACTGCCGAAATGTCCGCCCCAACGCCGCCGCCACTGAAAACCCCGCTGCCAACCCGCGATACAGATGCCCCGCCGCATCCGTCGCTTCCCGATCCAACACCGGCTTGCCCCAGCCCAGCACCGCCGGTACGCCCCCCCGCACCAGCGCCTCCGCCATCGAACTCACGCCCCCCTCATCCCCTGCCTGCCCCGTCTTACACCCCGACAAGAACGCCAAGCGCGGCAACCGTCCCTCAAACGCCCGCGCCAGCTCCGCCGCCGTCGTCTCCAGCGGCTCCCCCGTCAGCGACTCCGTCACGAAATAAGGCTGATGCGGCTCCTTCCTCTGAATCGACGCGTGCCCCGTCAAATGAAACACGTCAAACGAGCCCTGACCGAACCGCCGCCACAGCTTGCCCAACTCCTCGACGCAGCCACTTTCCTCTACCCGCAAATCCAACGGCAGCTCGTCCGCAATTCCGAGCAAACGAGCCTCTTCCCTCTCAAACTCCAACACCGGCGTCACCCCATCGGGCGACGTTGCCATAAACAACACCTGCAACGCCCGATCCTGCGGCACGTACTCGTCTGCCTTCCCCTCCACCCACCGCACCGGCGCCACCGCCGGATTGAACCGGTCGACCAAAAAATTAGTGCCGTCGTGCATCACCTCCCACGGCAAATGCGCCAGTTTCTCCGCCGCCGCGATCGCCACCACCGTCTCCGAAGGCGAACAATCCGCGATCGCCCGACTCAACCAGCGCCCATCTCCATCCAACCAGCTAAAGAGCTGTCGCCCCACCTGCCCAAAATCAGGCAAGGGAGAGTAGTAAGACTTCTCGCCCAGAGCGAGCAAATTCTGAATCTCCGACAACCGCCTTTGCTGCGGCTCGAACATGCGATCGTCAATCCGATATCTCAACTCCACCCAATCGTCAGACAGAGATTCGAGGGTCACGTATAAAACTGTCATCGTTGCCCTCACGCATCGAGCAATCGCTTAATATCCTCAACCGAAGCCCCTTTCAACAAAATCCGCTGACCGTTACGCCCGACCAGCACCACCTTCTCAATCGATGGATTCGGGCTTTCCCTCTCGCTCCAAGCCCGGTACCACTTATAAATTTTTTCAGCCACGGTCAGCGTCCCAGCCGTGATACCCACAATCGTCGCGATCGTCGCCAGCACGCCCTCACGTTCCGGCTCATCCGAAGTAGGCAGCCACTTCCCCGACACATCTTCTATCTGAAATAATGCTTCCGAAGCAGCCACAGCCGCTGCCCCTTCTATCCCTAATCGAATCTCAGCCATACATCAATTCTCCTTTGGCATCTCTTCTAACAGTTCGGTACTAAGTACTACAAGCTATTTTATGGCCGATGCATTGGCCGCGATCGCATTAAGGAGAGATGTCAGAGTCTTATTCTGAGCAGTGTTACTGAGCTTTCTCAATTGCTTCAGGGCTTGGTCATCACAATCAACCTGCCAAGTTAAAACCCCGCTCCACCTCTTCGAGCGTCCATCGCTTGCCAGGATGATTCAGCACCGCTTCAGCATCTCGGAGGTCTTCGAGATCTTCGAGGTGATTCTGAATCGCTTCAGCAATGATTTCATCCTCCTCTTGCCCAGTCTGTTTGGCATACGTAGAAAGCAAAGTTTGAACCCGTTCGGACAATTCCACACGATGGATCATTTCAATCTCCTGTCCACTGATCGTGCGTAGCGATCGCGTACATTCCAAATACAAGTCAATCTAAATCTACTCCGAACCCGATAACGTCGAGTACGGCTGTTTTGATAGCAGCCCAATAGAGTGGCTCCAACGTTCCCTGGTGATTCTGAATGCGATCGCAGGAGACAGCGCGGAGTTGACCGAGGTGGAGGTAGCGATCGCGATCGAGGCCATTTTGCTCAGTGGCAGTGACATTCACTGCAAACGGATAGGTTTTGTGCCCGCGCAACAGCGGAACGACGATCGTTACGGCTCCGAACTTGTTGCGGATATCGTTTTGCAATATCAAGCACGGTCGGGTTTTCGTCGTCTCCGCGCCTCGGGTCGGGTCGAGTTCCACCCACCAAATCTCACCCCGTCGATAGGTCAGCTTGCCGTCAGGCATCCAGACCGTCCCCTACTGTCGCATCCCAAAGCTCGAATTCTGCCGCTGCTTCTGGGTCATTGGCTTCTTCAATGCAAGCCGCTTCCCATTCCCGCTTGGTTATCTCGCGCTGCCACTCGCGCAATAGCTCGCTCACAATGCGGCTGCGGTTATCAGTACGATCGTCGAGGAATGCAACCAACTCAGCATCCAGAGAAAGCGTGATTCGCTCCGTGTTTGCCATGACATTTTGGAAGGGTATTACAAGACGATCGTAACTTAACGTCATACCAATGCTTAGTCAGGAATGGCCGAGGCGATCGATTGGAATGTCAGAGACTCAACTATCTGCAAGTTCGACGATGACTGGAGTGTGGTCGCTCGGTTTTTCCCAGCCGCGCGGCTCGCGATCGATAGTGCAGGTGGTGGCGCGATCGTACAGATTGGGAGCAAGGTAGTGATGGTCGATGCGCCAGCCGCGATTGAGTGCAAATCCACCCCGCCGATAATCCCACCAGCTAAAGTGGCCGCCGTCTGCCTCGAATTTGCGAAACGCATCCCGAAACTCTAAATCGAGCACAGCCGAGCGTAATGCCTCCCGCTCAATGGGAGAAGACATGATATGAGTCTCCTTGCCATCGGGATTGTAGATATCGCGGTCTTCCAGCGCCACATTAAAATCCCCGCAAATCAGAGACACGGGATTCCCCGCCGTCGATCTCGCTTCCAAATACGCCCGCAACGTTTGCAGCCACGTCAGCTTGTACCCGTACTTCTCGCTGCCCACCTCCGAGCCGTTGGGGACGTAAAGATTCAGGATGCTCGCCCCGCGCCACGCCGCCGCAATCACGCGCTTTTGGTCGTCCAGCGATCGCGCCGTCTCACTATCGAGCACCGCACTAAATCCCATTTGGATATCCTCCAGCGGTTCCCGTGCAATTAAGGCAACCCCGTTGTAAGACTTTTGCCCGTAGAAATAGACGTGCAAACCGCGATCGCAAAACGCCTGCTGCGGAAACTGCTCGTCCGTCACCTTGGTCTCTTGCAGGCACAACACGCCCACATCCTTACCGCTGCCAGACGTCAACCACGTCAGCACGTGCTCCAATCGAGTTCTGATGGAATTAACATTCCAAGTCGCTATCTGCATAAACCATGCTGGAAGAACATAGGAGTAACTGTAATCGGTTCGTCTCCAAAATGTTTCAGGAGGTTGTATGTCTGGGCCAACCAACCGTTCAGTTCGCCCTCTCAATGTATGGCTGAGCCTAGGCCTCGCGAGCTTCATGTTAGGCGCAGGATCGATAGTGCTTAATGGCATTGCACTATCCGTCACGCTCGGGGACGGTCGTACTGCTTTTTCGCGACCGCCGCAATTGCTCGGTGCTAGCGTGTCTCCAGATCGCACCAACGCTCGCGTCGCTACCTATCGCTTCTCGGTCAGCCACCCCAATACAGCTGGCGAACCCTTACAGGCGATCGAACTCGCCCAACAGCCTAATCTCGAAGCCATTCGCTTCAATCTCGACCTGGCCCGAGCCGAAACTAGCGATCGCTCTCTCTTACCTAGCTCGCTCGATCTCCTGACTCAGCCTACCGGTCCCGATAAGTTACGCATTGCCTTCGAGCCTCCGATTCCGCCGGGTACCGAATTCGAACTCGTACTCAAAGCCCGCAGAAATCCGCGCCGAGGCGGAACGTATCTTTTCGGAGTTGAAGCCTTCCCTCGCGGCAACAACAGTCAATCCCAGTTCCTCGGTTACGGTCGCTTCCAGTTCCACGAGCGCGGGGATCGCGAACGGCAGCGTTTCTTCTAACATGGGTCGAGGAGCAAGCAGCGTGAGGGCAGATGCGATCGCGCATTGTTAAGTTTGTCTAATAAGTCTGCGGCGCTGCCAGCTGATGAAACTCCTCGGGCAAACTACGGGTTGGCAGAGCAGCCTCGTAGCAGCCGAACCGGCCAACGACTTCGAGAGTTCTGCTATACTGTAGAAACTCAAAGCGCCCTAAGCGTAGCAAGTTTGAGGTGGGTAGTATGGATTTACTGGATCGCATTCTGGACAAGCTGAAAGAATGGGTCGATAAAGTCATTGATTCGCTACGCGAGCCCCAAGGTGAACGCGTTCCCATTCCAGTCCCAGTGCGCGACCCCCGTCACCGTTCATACTAATGGGTTAGTAGTTTAGACGGGCGAATCCCTACCTTGCAACTTAAAAGATTTTCGAACTGCTGTGGAATTCCGCAGCAGTTTTTGTATCTGGAGCGATTCCTCCAGTTACGGTAGCCACGTAACTTGGCGACCTACGATTGAAGTCAAAGTTAGCTGGCGAGCGCTATCTTTTCCTGCGGGATCGCCCAATTCTAGAACGTGAATGAGATCGTCCTGGGTAGATTCGCTGGTTAGTGATTCTATGGGATCGCTATCTTGCGTCACCTCGCTTGCAGTTCCGAGATCGAGTGATCGAGCACTGTAGAGCAGAGCCGTTTCGTCCGGAGCCAGGTCGAACTCTAACTCTGCCGGGTAGTTCAGCTCCACGAGCGTAGACTGAGATCGCGCTTCCCAATCGTAAAGGGTGACTTGCGGTCGTTCGGCGTAAGTTTCGGGATCGGCCGTTCCAATAGCAGCATAAAATCGAGTTCCCGTTGGCGCGAACGCTCCAGCATGAATCGAACCGCTGGCGCGCGCTAGGTCGTAGCGCTGACCGGTATGAGTCACGACGCTCAACGTTTCGCTGAAATCGGAATTGAACTGCACGGCTGCTGCCGCCGAGCCATCGGCACTAATGGCTACAACCTGACCGAACTGGGGCAAAAAGTCTGGCGTACCGCTGTCCTCGGCCAACGGCACGATCGCTAATCCCTGTCCCTGAGACACGATCAAGCTGTTGTTATCAGGTGCAATCGAGAAATCGCCGCCGCCCGTCGCCTCTTCGAGGTCGAGCGGAGTGAAGCGATCGCGAGGCGTAGACCGCACCCACAGCTCGGTTTCGCCTCTGCGGTTTGGTGCCAACCGTTCGACAATCGCCAAGGCTCCATCCGGAGATACTCGCAGGCGAAAATTCTGGTACGTATCGCCATCCAGTAACAACTCGGACTGCCGTTCGGATAACGACAGTTGATAGAGCTGCTGGCGGGCGGAACCGCGATCGCTGGCGAAGTAGTACACAGTATCGCCATCAGCCCCCACGGCCAATTCGCTCACGTCGAGTTCCGGAGGTGTCACGAGCGCGGCAGTTCCCTGTGTCAAGTTGACATGAATCAGCCGTCCGGCACTCTTCCCTTCAGTCCCAATGGCCAAAAATTGGCGGTCGCGAGTCTCCACCTGAAGTTCGTAGGGCTCGGTAATAGAACGTCCCTGACGATCCTGCGCTTCAGGTAAACGCAACATGTAGGTTTGTCCGTAGCGAAGCGGTGCTTCTAGCGTGTAAATCAAGCGGCGACCAGACCAGCGCGTCCGTCCGGGTAGGGGGGGATCGAACGTCAAGTTAGCCTCGACACTCGCCTCATCCATCAATCGACTGAAGGCAAGAATCAGCACGCGATCGCGTGCGCCCAACTGCTTCCCCGCCCAATTTGCTGAGCGGATGCGGGGAGCCACGCGATCGCCCCAGCCCAAGATCCCCACCAGCAGCACCGCGGTCGCGGCACTCGCAATTGCGACTCGCCGTTCGACGGGCAGCCAGCGCGCAGGCGATAGCAGCTTCACTCCCATCTCAACTTGCATCAGTATGCGTAGGGACTGGCAGGTGTCGGAATCTCGTTCACTCGCTTGGCCTGAATGACTAATTGCGACTCGCCTCGTACGTCTTCCACCGCCATCGCGCCGTGAATGTCGTACCAGGTATCGGCCACCAACTGCTGGGCTTGAGACCAGCGTACCGGCAGCCCCGTTGGTCGTGCGTCTGCCGCGCAGCAGACAATCTCGAACTGCGCGGCCAAAAACAGCTCGCGATCGCCGAGGTTCCCCGGATGGATAACAAATCCCTGCACGCGCGCGGCTAATCCCACATAAGCCTCGGGATCGGGATAGGCATTCAACGTTCGCACCCAGTCCGTCAGCGATCGCTCCTCAGAATTAAACTGCACTCGAAACGGCTGTGGGTCGAGCGTGCCCTGCTGCGACAGCAATCCTTCGGCAGCGCCTCGATTCATGGCAGTCAAACTCGATAGCGGCTGCGGCGAAATGAAAAACCCGATCGCGATGGCCAACAGCAATAGCGCCAAGCTGAAGTTGGGAGCCAGCAGCGTAGCGTGAGACTCAACGGGAATCTGGCGTGGAGAGCGCCACCACCTCTCGACCGATAGAAACACTCCCATCCCGGCCAGCAACGCACCTGCCACTGCTACCAAGGTCACGTAGTTCGGATGGATTAAGAGAGCCAACTTACCGCTAGCTCGGTAATACAGCAGCAATCCTCCTAGCAGGAGCAGAACAGCTGCTTCCAAACGTCTAGTCCACACGACTGCCCTCTGTCGGCGTTGCATCACGACACTAGCTCCCGTAATAATTCACCAGCAGCGCCGCTGTAAACGTAAATTGCGCGATCAGCAGACACAGATAGGCAATCGCTCGTGGCTTAAATGCTGTCAGCATCAATCCGATCCCTTTAAGATCGATCATCGGGCCGAAGACCAAAAACGCCAGAATCGCTCCCGGCGTAAAGGTAGAAACGAACGCCAACGCAAAAAATGAATCCACGGTCGAGCAAATCGAGACCAGCGCTCCTAACAGCAACATCACCGCAATGGAACTGACGGGATCTTGACCGTAGGTCAGCAGCCACTGTCGCGGTACTGCCGTTTGCAAAACCGCCGCGATCGCCGCTCCTAGAACCAGAATGCCGCCCAATTCGCGCAATTCAGCCGCCCAGAGATCTATCAGTTGCCGCCACCGTTGCCGCCCGCCGACAAGCGGAGGCACGGCAATCGCAGCAGCGTAAACGCTTTCCGCCGTCCGTACGTTGCCCTCAGCTCCGAGAACGAAGGTGCCGCCAGAAAGCAAACTAGCAGACGATTCAGAGCGCTCGATCGCGCGATTGCGCCGCACCTGTTCGAGAAGCGAGGGTTGCAAAATCGGCTCCAGCTCTTGCTGGGCGCTAAACATCCACCCCACCACCGTCGCGATCGCCAACGACAGCACTACGCGGTACACCACGATCTCTGGCTGAAACCGAAATGCCACCCACGTCGCGACAATGACGACCGGATTGAACACTGGAGCAGCCAACAAGAAAGAAATCGCCACGTGCGGCGGCATACCTTTCAAAATTAGCCGCCGCGCCACAGCTACATTGCCGCATTCGCAGACAGGGAAGAAAAATCCCAGCACCCCTCCAGCCAAAGACTGCAGCCAAGCCTGTTGAGGCAACCACCGTAAAAGCTGCCGTTCGCTCGCAAATGCCGATATCAACCCCGACAGCAACACGCCCAACAAGAGAAAAGGCAGTGCTTCCACCACAATGCCGAGAAAGAGAGTGATGCCATCTTGCCAGAGAGGAGATAAAAACACGGAGGACGAGTCCACGCACACTCGCGCTGCACCCCCAGGGCGTTACTAACGTCACTGCAGGCCCGACGAGATCTTCAGACTGAATCGTACGCCAGCAACATGCCCGCTGCACGGGTTAAGCAGTGCTGTTTTCCGCTGAAACTCATACGCTCTCGGTCACTCGCGGCTCCAATAAGACCTCGCCCTGCAGCATTCTAGCGGCGGCGCTGAGTAGCTCCTCTTCCAAGTAAGGTTTGGTGAAGTAAGCACTGGCTCCCAAATTGGCAGCCATCTGCCGGTGTCGATCGGCCCCTCTCGACGTCAACATGGCAATTTGCAAATAGCCTAATTCGGGGTCTTGGCGTACTCGCGAAAGTAATTCCAACCCGTCCATTCGAGGCATTTCTACGTCGCAGAAAATTAAGTCGCACGGCAGCCCAGCACGCAACTTGTCCCAAGCATCCTGACCGTCTCGGGCTTGCTCCACTCGATATCCCACCTTGGTAAAGGTCATCGATAGAAGTTCGCGGACCGTAATAGAGTCATCCACAATCAATACGGTGGGCTGTGATGGGCCTTCTTCGAGATCTTCATCCACGCCCGTTGGCATCCAGAAGTGACCAGCCTCGCGCCGAACTTTGCCTTGTGCCAGTTCGATCAGTTCGATGGTGTCGGCAATGGGAAGCACCTTACCGTTACCCAGCACGGTAATCCCGGCAATGCCGAGCGGCTTGCGTACGGGGGCGCGCAGTTGCTTAATCACGATTTCTTGTTCTTCCAAGAAAGCATCGAGCTGTAAAGCGACCCGCTGCCCGCCACTTTGCAAAATGACGATGGGGACTAAGTCTTCAGCCTCGTCATTATCTTTCGAACCGTATACCTCTGTCCGACGACGATGGGTAGTGTCATAGCCAAGTAGTTCAGACAGCAACTTGCACGGTAAATATTCGTCACGCCAACGAATGGTGGATCGCCCCTGCTCGTCCACCTCAATCTCGTCTTGCATGACGTCGATCATCTCTTCAACGCCATCGAGCGGAAAAGCCAGCAAGGTGTTGTCAGTGGCACAAACCATCGCTTTGGTGATGCTCAGAGTCAGCGGCAAGCGGATGGTGAAAGTCGTCCCTTTACCGAGTTCAGAAACGACTTGGATGCTGCCGCGCAACTCATTCAGCCGCGTCCTAACAACATCCATGCCGACCCCGCGTCCGGCTAATTCGTCGGCTTGGTCTTTCGTACTAAATCCGGGATGGAATAGAAAGTCGTAGAGGTCTTCCCGATCCAGTGATGCGGCTTCGTCAGCATTGACGAGATCTTTTGCGATCGCTTTTTCGCGTACTCTCTCGGCATCAATACCGCCCCCATCATCCGACACCACCAGAATCGTCTCGTTGCCTTGATAGAACGTCTCGATCGTGATCGTGCCTTCCGGGCCCTTACCACGCTCTTGGCGGACCTCGGGCGGTTCGACTCCGTGGACGATCGCATTATTGACCAAATGGGTCATCGGATCGTAAAGCTCTTCGAGGATCGCTTTATCGATAAGGGTGTCGCGGCCCTCGACCAGTAAGTCAATCTGCTTACCTGATTTAATCGACAGGTCGCGCACAGCTCGCGGCAGGCGATCGGCAATTTGTGAAAACGGCACCATGCGAGCCCGATTCAAGCTTTCCTGGACTTGTGACGTTACCTGTCGGAATTGTCGGCTGACCAATTCCGACTCGTCCACTACGTACTGAATGTCAGCAGACGATTCTCGAATCCGGACGATTTGCTCGATGATGTCTTGCGACAGCGTGTGGAATGCCGTAAATCGGTCCATTTCTAGAGCATCGAACTCTGCCCCCGTCGAGTGGCTGGCATCGCCGCGATTCCCGTTTGTCATCGCCGCAGACTGTGGGTTGCGGCTGCGGCCAGACATCAATGAAGCTTCCAGCAGCGAGCGTTCGTAGCGATCCTGAAGCTTTTGCCCCATGTCGTTGAGGGAACGCACCCGAAACAGCAGGTTATCCAAGAATTGCTGTAGACGCCCTTGAATTTGCTCCAAACTGTTGCGGTTGACAACCAGCTCTCCGACGAGGTTATTGATCGTATCGAGGTGTTTGACCTCTACCCGCATGGTGGGATTGTTGACGGCCTTACGTCGCCGCGATCGCCGCGTTGTAGATTGCGAACCTTGCTGTGAGCTGGCCTTTGAGGCTGTCACAGGCGGAGCGGCTGGAACTGGAGTCGGGGGCATGGCAGGAGGTGCCATCGTCTCCAACTCGCTCAACAAACTGTCTAGGCCCGAGCCCACCGTCGCAGAGGTCTCAGTCTCGGCCTTTTGTTCTGGCTCTTCTTCTGTAAATAGCTCCGACAGTTCGACCCCAGACTCAGCTATCGGGGTCGCGGCTGGCGTGGAGAACAAATCGCCCAAGTCGTTCCAGTTTTCGGCAGTTTCTAGGGTAGCTATGTCTGCCGCTGCCGGCATATCTGTAGGGGTAAACAGTGAGGTTAGATCCTCACCAACTAACGCAGCAGGGGTCTCGCTGTCCACAGCAGGTGGACCAGCAAACAAGTCAGCTAATCCGGCTGTACCGGTATCCACAGAAACTGGGCTGGGAGCCTCGCCAGATAGTACCTCGGATAACGGGGCCACGGTTTCACCGGCAACATTGCCCAAAGCCATTAATTCAGCTGAGGGCGCTACAGTATCGCCACGCCCTGCCGCAACCGCCTCACCGGCTTCGCGCAGTTCCGTCAGTATCATTGAAGCCAGGTTGCGCCAGTCGAAGTGAGAGTGGGCTAGTGCTTCGCGACAGGAGCGGGTTAACTCTTGCCACCCTCCCAACTGATAGCGCTCCCCAAACTCGTGCAAATTGTCTGCCAGCATGCCAATTTGCGATCGCACGTGGGGAAAGTCTCCCTGCTTGAACAGGTCGAGCATCTGCCGCAGGATGGCGGGTACCTGCTGGGTGAAGTCGGATTGGAACGTCGGAGCTGCAGCGGGAGCAGGGGTTGCTGGAGTTGCTACAGGCGCGCCGCCACTTAATAAGTTCTCGACGCGAATTTCAATCTGCTGGAATACGGGTTCGACGGCGGTAAAGGCCGCATCTCCTGCTTCATCCGACAGCCCCTCGGGCGTTTGCAACTCGTCCAATAGAGTCCCGAGGGTATCGTTCGCCTTCAACAACAGCGTTTCCAGCTCTCGATCGACTGGAACGGGTTTCTCGCGGCAGATTTTGAAGAAATCTTCCAATCGGTGGGCCGTTTTCTGAATGCTGGAAATTCCTAACATGGCTGCGCCCCCCTTAATCGAGTGCGCCGCCCTGAACATGTCGTTGATCGTCTCCGCATCGGACATCTTCTCGCCCAGGCTCAACAGCCCTTGCTCTAGGACGACCATGTGCTCGCGAGCTTCTTCAATAAAGAAACCCATAATGCGTTGTTGTGTTTCGCGATCCATACCTGCGACCTCAGCGAGGTTGTCACTGCTTGCTATAAACCGGCGAGAACGCGATCGCTCTCAGCCCCAATCTCATTAAGTGTTAGCTGACTCGCTTTCAACGCGGAATTTACCCACCGAAGTTTGCAAATTGCTGGCCACCGATACCAACTCCATCAAAGAGCTAGCCACTTTTTGCGCCTCTTGCGATGTTTCATTTGCCGTAAGCTCGGCGTTTTGCATAACCTGCGTCACATTCCGAGACGTATCGGTCTGTTGCACCGTGGCGTTACTGATTTCGTGCACCAGCTCGTCAATGGTCTGACTTACAGTAATAATTTCGTCCAAACTGTGTTTGGCTTGTTCGGCCAACCGCGTCCCTTCGATCACCTGCTGCGTCCCTTCTTCCATTGCAGTCATGACCAACCCAGTCTCGGATTGAATCTGTAATACAATTTGCTCGATTTCTTTTGAAGCTTTCGCCGAACGATCGGCCAGCTGGCGCACTTCATCCGCCACAATGGCGAAGCCACGACCGGCTTCTCCTGCGCGGGCGGCCTCAATACTAGCGTTTAATGCTAGCAGATTCGTACGCGAAGCAATCTGCGAAATAAAACCGACGATCTTGGAAATTTCCTGCGAAGATTCGCCCAAACGCTTCACCTGACGGGTCGTTTCCGCTACTGTCTCTCGAATAGCTAAGATCCCGTCCACCGTCCGATCCACAGCCTCACCACCTTTCACAGCAGTTTCGGCTGCTTGTCGCGCCACGCCCTCGGCTTCACTCGCGTTAGTAGCCACTTGTTGAATAGAATTCGTCATCTCCTGGACGGAGTTCAACAACTCGGAAATCTCTTGGGCTTGTCGTAACGCATCACTCGACAGGCTACGTGCAAACACTTCATCCTGCTGCGCGGCTGAGTTCACGGCAAAGGCAGCTTGTTTCACTTGGCTGACCAATTCCCGCAAGCTATTAATCGTCAAGTTAAACGAATCGGCCACCGCGCCCAGAACGTCTGCCGTTACTTCCGCTCGTACGGTCAGATCGCCGCGAGCGGCTCCTTCAACGTCATCCAGCAGACGAATCACCTGGCGTTGCAAATCTTCCTTCGCTTGGCCTTGTTCAGCAGCTCGCTGTTGCAAGTCCAGCATCTTCGCCGATACTGATTGAGACATCTGATTGAACGCCGAGGCCATTGGGAGCATGGAATTACCTGCAGGCAACTTCACCTGCGCGTCATATCCCCCTCCAGACATTGCCGCAAACTGTTCGATAAACTGCTGCAGCTCATCGCGACCGGGACCGTTACCTACTCCCTTTGCAGTCATTAGACCAGCAGCGCAGCCACCCACTGTTGCTCCTGCCACTCCACCGATAGCAGAAACCAGAGCATTACCGGAAGCCGCACGCAAGCCAAACAAAGCTAGGCCACCGACCGCGAGAGAAGCCACACCTTGAATGAGTACGCTTGGCAGCGGCAACCCGCCCCGGCTGGCACTCGGTTGCGATTCAATGGCTAGCCCCTGCCCTGCCCCCGCTGTTACTGGAGCGATCTCAACCTCATCGCCAGCCAAATTAGTCACGCTCTCGCCGTCTGGGATTGACGATAAATTCTTTTCGTCATCAGGCAGAATGAACAACCCTTCGAGATGCTCGTCGTCCGGTTCACTGCCAATCCCAGTAGATATTGTCGCGTCGGTATCCTCAGGAGTAAAGATCTGAGTCCGACCGTCATCGACAGGCATATCAGATAAAGAGTCGGCCATTTCCGTGATGCTGTCGGAAGTAAAATCAAATGAGGTACCCGACCCATCTTCAACGTCAAATGGCGAATCATCGCTATCCAGTTCGTCCAGCAAAGAAAAGCTCGTGTCTTGGGGAGAGGCACTAGCTTTATCAACTGCTGCCTCGCCAATGAACGTTTGGCTTAATGGATCCTCATCATTCCCCACATCAAAAATGCTTGTCGGTGTTTCACCGTCGGCCATCCCGGAAGCAGAGAGCGGCATATTGCCCTCGTCAAATAGGTCTTCCCCGAACATGTCATCAAAAGGGCTGGGCGATTCCGTCGAGCTGCTCCCCCCGCCAAAGGCCAATTGCGTTTCGGCTTGCCCAGCAGCCATAGTGGCATCGAAGTCTTCATCCTCTCCGATCGCAGAATCAACTACGGAGATCGCTGGTTCTACCACTTCGGCAACGTGACTAGAACTGGGTTGGGCCAACTGATCCAGGCCATTTTGAGCAGCAATTCTCAAATCTGGATCGTCTGTCGCATCCAAAACATCTGCATAGGTCTCTTTGGCTCTGGCAAGCTGTCCAGACTGTTGCTGAGATGACGCTAGCCACAGTTTCAGCGACAAATCTTCTGGATGGTCGACCGCAAGCTGCCCGAATAACTCTGCAGCTGAGTCATACTCTTCACGACCGAAAGCCTCGATCGCTTGAGCTTTTAGATTGTCCGTACTCGAAACCATGACCGTGTGTCCCCGAACTCAACTAGTACTCTTGTCAGTAGATAGGCTCACGCCGTCCAGCGATCCGATTGAATGATACCGACAGCATCCAGCAAACGTAGTTGGATCGGAGCTGCCGCATCCTCTAGATTCCACTCGCCCTTCACGAAAGGTTGCATAGCTTCGGAGCAGTCCTGACTGTCCTGAAGCACCTCACTTTCCAACCACTCCATACCGATGACTGACTCGACAGCCAATCCTAATTGCCTCTCTTTTCGATCGGTAACGGCAACAACCGAAACTTCCATACGATCCAGATGCAAAGGGCGGCTATCTCCCAAAAACTGACCGAGATCGGCAACCCATATCACCTCTCCCCGTAAGTTCATTACCCCCAGCAGCAGTGGCGAGACATTCGGCATGGGCGTGATTTGGTCAGGGGTAACCGACATGACTTCAACCACATTCAGAGCTGCCAGGGCCATTTGTCGTCCAGAAGAAAGTTTGAACTTGAGGTGCAGCTCGCCTGCAGGCACCTCTAGTTCCTGCAGCTCTTCTGTCTCGTCATAATCGAGGAAGCTTAAATCACCGACCATCTCGTCTCGCTCTCCCACTCGCATTGCTTCTTGCTATTACCGACTTGTTAATGTCTGAATGGTTTTAATGAACTCTTGCGGCAAGAATGGTTTAGCTACGTAAGCATCTGCCCCTTGTCGCATACCCCAATAGCGGTCGAAGTCCTCATCTTTAGACGAACACATGACAATGGGGGTGGACTCTGTTGCTGGGTCAGCTTTGAGGCGTCGACAGACTTCATAGCCATTCATACGGGGCATGACGACGTCGAGCACGATGATATCGGGGACCTGACCGCGTACGGCTTCGAGTGCTTCCACACCATCTATCGCCGATCGCACTGCCAAACCATTCTTCTGCATCAGGCTGGCAATCATCTCCCGTTGCGTCGGACTATCCTCAACCAGTAAAACCTCAGTCATCCACTTACATCCTTTGCTCCTGCTCTGCCCTCGCCCACCTCGAACTCGGCATTTTGCTCGGCTGGTAACCCAATACTCCCCGAGATCGACCGAAGCATCTTGAAACTTGCCTTGTGGGCGTTGGCTTCAAATCCGAGCGCTGCGACCGCATGTGACCGACTAGACCTTGATAGAGGTTGACGTTCTTACTTTGCCCATATCGACCGTATCTACTGTCTCAACCGTTGCGACCAATCTTATCCCCCAGTTATGGCTAAGACACCCAGAGTCACGATGCTTCTGCAGCTACAGGATCGGCTAGTTCTTCTTCGCTCATTGCCGCACCAATTGAAGATTCGATCACTGCCAGCAATTCTTTCTCTCCGAAAGGTTTGGTCAAAAATTCGCTCGCTCCAGCCATACGGGCTCGAATGCGTTCGGTAAAGCCATCCTTGCCTGTAAGCATGACAATAGGAGTCTGCTGAAACGCTGCTGACTTCCGCAACATGGCACATAGCTCGTAACCATCGAGCTTCGGCATAGCAATGTCGCACAAAATCATGGCAGGGTTGAGCAGAAAAACTTGACCCAGAGCTTTGAGCGGATTGCCGATTGTCGTAACTTGATAACCAGCCCCCTGCAAGATATATTCAACTGTCTTCTGGATGGCAATACTGTCGTCAATGCAAACAATATGAGGCGCGCGATCGCCAACCGTTGACACGCCAAATTGGCCGAACCCTAGCGCAGGTGCTTCAGATAATTGAATAGCTCCCTGTTTGACATAGGGATATAACGCTTTTCCTGCGGTTAAAACGTCGCGACCGAGATAACGACCGATTTGACGGATAGAGGTATTGCCATCCGACCAACTGCTAAATGCCTCGAACGCTTGTGGTGGCAATGCCCGCTGCAGATCGACTGGATTAACCAGAGTCGGACATTGCTCCGGTGACTGCACGTAAGGATGCAGTTGCTTCCAATCTCGCAGCTTAGCGGTGGTTTCAGCGAGTAAGGCTGCCACAGGGACTGCCACCACTTGGGGGTCCAACGGTGCGCCTTCGTCAAAAATGAACGAACCTCGCTGCAGGCGCAAAAGGTCGAACACGACCTCGCGAATCATGTTGGCCAGGATCTGTTGCCCCTGAGCGGGCGCGAGTAAGCGCTGCTGTAGAATAGCGATGAGGCGAGCGTACTCGGGAGATTGAATGCGGCTAGCTGGCCCTTGAGTAGGAGCTGGGACTCGATCGAGCGTGGATTCAGCCTGAAAATGCTTCAAGTAACCGCGCAAACGAGCCGTGCTGCCTTCAGTTTCGGAGGCGTAAAGAATGCGTCCCTTGAGAAAAAAGACATACCAGTAGTGGGACGTGCTAGCTTCAACAAACAATGTTCCGGTTCGTTGTTTGAATTCGATCAGCTGAAACACGCTTCGAATATCAATTTCTTGAAGTTTTCCTTGCATTGAAGCCGTTCCTAAAATGACGACAGTCTACTGGCACGTACGGTCAGAAGCATGCGATTAGCATCACTTCCACTACATTGAATAACCCCCAACTGCAATAGTTGGGGCAATCAAGCTGACAGCCACACCTGCTGCCACAAATCTATCGAGGACGAGGACGCTTCTAGAAAAAGGCGACCCGTGGACACATTAACCTCGAGAAAACGCTAGACTATGACGACCTAGCCACGAACTCATAGACCACACAAACTCTAGTGTGCCCGAGGCAGCTTCTTCTGATATCACCTCTGTACAGGCTCCGAAGCCGCAAATCAGAAAAGAGCTCAGCTCAGAGCCTTTGCCTGAAATTACTGCAGCACGGAGACCGCATGAAAAGCAGCTCAGTAATGTCAGTTATGTCAAGAAGCACGGGTGAAGCACGCTTTCTAATTAATGCTAAGTGTAGGATATGCTGTGGCTTATTAGGTTTCATTCACAGCAAAAACAGTTCGCGTCTGAAGCAATGAAGCTTCTTTTTCTAGTGGTAACGGGCAGGCTGGAATAGGAAGCTGTGTCGTCAGACAAACAGCAAGGAGTTTAGATCGCGAGGATATGCGTGCGTGTTGTATCTGGCTGAGGTCGATAAAGGTTTTGGGCGGCGAACGACACTGCAGTTGTTGGCCAAGCAGCAATCTGAAGACAATTGGACCCCGGTCTACGATGAGGCGATCGCTACAGAAGAGGCGGCTAAGTTTAACTCTGGCGTTTTAGTACTGGCCGAGATTACGCCCAATCGCCACGCTCAAAATATTCGCGAAGCTGCCAAACAGTTGGTGACGGTACTGCATTCGCTCTCAAAGCTGCAGGGTAAAGCCCGCGACCGCGAACAGGAACTACAGGAATTACAGGATTCCCTGACGTATCAGATTCAGGCGCTTAATAAGCGACAGCTGGAGCTAGAAGAACGAGAAGATCGGCTGCAGCAGGTCGATTTTGAAGCTCTCGACAGCCAAGAAGCTCATATTGCTCAGCAGCAGCAGGTTGTCGGTCAACTGCGGGAACAACTCAACCAGAAGGAAACCGATCTACAGCAAAAGGAACACGAGCTAGAAGAACGCTTGCAAAATACCTCATCAGGCCTAAGCGGGGAAGATGCTCAAACCTTGCAAGCATTGTTGGGCGATCTCGAACATCACCTACATTCGCCCGACTTGGCAGGACCTTTGGAAACGGCGAAAGATCGGCTAAAAAATCGCTGGGATGAATTGGAGACCGCCCTCGCCGAATTGGAAACCGAATGCCAGCAAGCCCAGCAGCAGCAAACCGAACTGGACTCCTCTCGTCAAGAATGGCGCGAGCGACGTTCGGGTTGGATGGATATTCGGGCAAAACTGACAGAAAGCTTGGTGAAGTTGAGCCAGCAAGAAAGTGCGTTGGAGAGCGATCGGCAATATCTGCAAACTTTGACTGAATACTTTCAGCGACAGGATATTTGCGAGCAACAGGCAATGAGCTTGGTGAGCACTCATGACTTTATTGTTGCCTCGGGGGCAGCTACCACTCCAACCTTATCAATTGAAGAATTGACAGCAACTGTGCAGCAATTGCGACAACGGTACGAGCAATATGCCGGGCAAGTACAACAGCAAGAGCAAGAGTTAGTCCAAAATCAATCCACATTGGCAGAATTGCAGCAGAAGCTGGAAGCGGCATCTCCCGACGATCGCTTCGACATCGAAATGGATATTGACTACGCCAAGGATGCGTGCAAAGCACTTGAAGAGGCGCTGATGCCACAGCGCCAACGACTCGCGCAACTGCAACAAGAGTTAGAGCAGCAGGATAGTTCACTGAAGCGACGTACGGGTGACGGTGGTCCGACCATTCCAACTGTGGACATGGGTTCTCTAGTCGCACCCATTAAAGACCAAAAACTTGCCCTGCAAGCAGAACTCGATCGCCTCTCCGCCCGAGTGCAGGAGCAGGAAACTTCCATCGTTCAATTGCAAGAATCTATTACCACTATTCAGCAAGAGGGGGATGCCGCTGGCAGCCAGCTGGAAGCAGAAGAACAGTCTTTACACGAACGCACCCAATCTATGGCCGAAACGTGGGGAGGTCTCAACCACCGCCGCGAATGGTTACAAACCGAACGCGATTGGTTGCAATCGCTTCAGCAGTCTGCCGATAATCTGGCAGGAGCCATAGCCGATCTCAACGGCAAATCAGAACATGGGCGAGCTCAGCTCGCGCAAGCACTCGAGCTCATTTCCAGCTGGAGTTGATTTCGAGCTGGGGTTTAACTAGACTTGCCGGAACAGCCATATCTCATGCTAGGCTAGTCGGGCTGTAAAGACATCCGCACGCCCAGATTTTCGGGTGTTCTGGTCTGCCTTCGGACTCGTAAGAGCGCGGCAGCAGGATCGCTTTGGGCGGAGGTCAAACCCGAAGGAGAAATTCAATATCCCATGAGTGTAGTCAGTCTCGCCGACCTCTTAGAAGCAGGCGTTCACTTCGGCCACCAAACTCGGAGATGGAATCCGAGGATGCGCCCTTACATCTTTACGGAGCGCAATGGCATCCACATTATTGACTTGGTGCAGACCGCCCAATACATGGAAGAAGCTTACGCGTACGTACGCGATGCAGCCAGTGCGGGCAAGAAGTTTTTATTTGTTGGCACGAAGCGACAGGCAGCAGCGATTGTTGCGCAGGAAGCAGCTCGATGCGGTAGCTTCTACGTCAATCAGCGTTGGCTGGGCGGGATGTTGACGAACTGGACTACTATTAAAACTCGAATCGATCGCCTCAAAGAGCTTGAGGACATGGAAGCCAACGGCACGATGGAACGTTTGCCGAAAAAAGAGGCTTCGATGAAACGGCGCGAGTTAGACAAGCTGCAAAAATATTTGGGTGGCATCAAAATGATGCGACGCATACCCGATGCCATTATCTTGGTCGACCAACGACGCGAGAGCAATGCCGTTCAAGAATGTCACAAGCTCAAGATCCCGATCGTGTCGCTGCTAGACACGAATTGCGATCCCAGTCTGAGCGATATTTTCGTCCCTGCTAACGATGACGCGATTCGTTCGGTCAAACTTATCGTGGGGAGATTAGCCGATGCCATCTATGAAGGTCGACACGGTGCTGTCGAGACTGCTGCCAGCGAAGCTGACGCTTTTGATGACTATCAGGGGGCAGTGGATCTAGATGATGACATGCCGGCAGAAAATCTATCACCCAGCACCGAAGCAGTCTCCGCTGAGATCGCGTCCGCTGATGTAGCCGCTGAAGTCACTGCTATGGCTGATGGCGCCACCACCGAACCACCTGCCAATTCGGACTCCGAACCGGAGGTTGTTCCCTCCACATAAGTTAAGACGCGCACCCTATCCGTGCGGGAAATTAGATGGAATGGGATGAGACAGAGCTACTGTTGGCCGCATCAATTTTTGGGCCGATTTTCTGCACGAGTACGTCCTGCCCGCACGGTGAGATGACACAATTCAAACAGCCCCAACTCCGCGAGCGATCGCGAGCCAATCGGAGCGAGAGACCAACTGCAAACCCGAGATTATCCGCGAACGAGGAGCACTCATGGCAGGAATCAATGCAAGGCTAGTTAAAGAGCTGCGCGATAAAACTGGCGCAGGCATGATGGACTGTAAGAAAGCTCTGGTGGAAACTGACGGTGACGTCGAGGAAGCTATTGCCTGGCTGCGTCAGAAAGGTTTGGCCAGTGCCGCCAAAAAGTCGGGCCGCGTAGCGGCTGAGGGGCTTGTGGAGAGCTATATCCACACCGGAGGCCGCATCGGCATTTTGGTGGAAGTGAATTGCGAGACCGACTTTGTCGCCAGACGCGAAGAATTTAAGGATCTGGCCAAGAACATCGCCATGCAAATCGCGGCCTGCCCAAATGTCGAGTATGTGGGCGTTGCGGATATTCCCGCTGACATTACCAAGCGCGAAAAAGACATCGAGATGGGTCGCGACGATCTCGACGGCAAACCCGAGCAGATCAAAGAAAAGATCGTCCAAGGCCGCATTGACAAGCGGCTGAAAGAGCTATCGTTGCTCGACCAGCCTTATATCAAGGACCAATCCATTACGGTGGACGAGTTAATCAAGCAGTCCGTTGCTTTGATGGGCGAGAACATCCAAGTGCGCCGCTTCACCCGTTACGTTCTGGGTGAAGGCATTGAAAAAGAAGAAGCAGACTTTGCCGCTGAAGTGGCTGCCCAAGCCGGGATGGCATAGCATCAATCTGTTAGCAATGACCCTTTGTGGGTGCAGAGATTCACGAGATAAGTGCTTCTTCTCTAAGGCAGAGGTCATGTCATCCACGTCTACCGGGGCGATCGCAATCGCCATTTTTCTCTTATCACTGTGGGTTTTAGTTGCTCCGCTGTTGCACGTATCTCCCTGGTTCTCGGCTGCACTCGTAACAGTAATGGCTGGCAGTGTCGCGCTCGAACAAGCTATCTGGAATGGTCGTCTTAGCAGCGCGCTTAGCTCGGTCTGGCAACGGCAGTCACCCCAATATCGCGATCGCATCCTGCACCACGAAGCCGGTCATATGCTAGCTGCTTGCGTTCTGGACATTCCCGTGACCGATTACATACTCGACCCATGGCAGGCTCTAAAAAGAGGGTATCCAGGCTACGGTGGCGTGCAGTTAGACGACAGTCCCTGGCAGCGCTGGCAAGCAGAAGGGCAGATCCGCCGCAGTGAAGTGGAGCGCTACGGGGTGATGTGGATGGCAGGGCCAGTAGCCGAACGCAACCGCTACGGTCAATCCCTCGGAGCGGATAGCGATCGCCAACAGTTGCGCAGCCTGGTCGCGTGGCTCAATCGAAACGATGGTGCTCCTATCGATCCCGGAATGCTGGAAAGATGGTGCGAGCTCCGCGCCAAAACCCTACTGGAAGAGCGCGATGCTGCTTACCAAGTTGCGCTGGCAGCTATGCGCGACGGCAGGCCGCTCGCCGACTGTCAAAATGCCATCAACGAGAGCTTAGAAAATTGCTCGACGACTGCTAAAACCCAAACCTCTGACATGGCTGAAGGGAGGAATTAGCCCACTGCACAAAAGCTCCCCCATTTTCAACCGGTAAAAAGTCCTCAAAGTCTGGACGTGAAGCCGGCCTGGAGCTAATTGAAGCCGACTAACTCTTCTGTCTCGACAGACTGGTGGATCGCCGAGGCGCGATCGGTGCTAGCTGAATCAGAAACAACCTCTTCAGGCTGGCCCTCGAGTAGATGACTGAGTTCATTAACGAAATCTCGCACGCCTTGAAATTTTCGATAAACCGAGGCAAACCGGACGTAAGCCACCTCACTTAGCGATTGCAGCCCTTCCAACACCATTTCGCCAATACGCGCTGTCGTTACTTCTTGCACGTCTTCCAGCTGTAGGCGCTCTTCAATACTTTCCGCCAATCGCTCCATATCCGAAACCGGCACCTGAGATTTCTCACAGGCACGCATGATGCCCTGCAAAATTTTCCGGCGATCGAACGATTCCCGCGAGCCATCTCGTTTCGTCACCATAATCGGAATGAACTCAATGCGCTCGTAGGTAGTGAAACGATACTTACATTCCGAACATTCACGTCGCCGCCGCACGCTCTGGCCGCTCTCAGCCGAGCGAGACTCAAGCACTCGAATATTCTGACTGTTACATCTCGGACATTGCATTAGTCTTCCATCCTCTACCGTGATACTGCGCTGTAGTTAGGCTCGGGTACTATCATCACGGCATCAAAAACTCAAGCAGCAAACATGAAAGTGAGGATGCGGAAACAACCGAGCGCCGGACGACATGAGACACCAAATGTACTCCCACTACTCCCGCGCGCGTTCGCCAATTTCAGCCAACTGCTGCGGAGATAGACGCTTAAGATTAGCTAACGCTAACCCTATTCTGCCCAAATTTGCGAGCTTATCCTGGTGCCGATGCAAAAAGTCCCAATAGAAAGTATTAAAAGGACATGCATCATTACCTATCTTATCTTTCTAATCATATCGGCAGTCTTGACAATAATCGCTTATTTTGTGACGCAGTTTGCCGTTGCAGCATAGGGCTTGGTAGTCAGCCTCCCGCTATCGGCAAACAAGCTCATCCTTAAAACATTCGTCTGCATGACCCAATCGTAACTATCGATAAAATGCACGGTGGAACCAGCTCTCCAACTCCTGCGGATTCATACCGCTAATCAGTGCAAAGTTACCCAAGATCGTCAAACGCCGAATATGGCTAGCCTAATCGCGATCGTTAGTTTGTTGAAGTGTTTGATGCAGGCAATTCATCACGGTTTTGCTCGTCCTAAAAAATTAAGCAGTGGTCGCTGGTGGTCAAACCAATTGCAACCGCTCAACATTTCAACGTATCCAGATGGCACGTACAACTCGGAGAGGCCGCTCACGTATTCCCGCCACC
>JBCBVC010000030.1:0-33054 GCA_039817845.1 Cyanobacteria bacterium J06642_2 | reverse complement strand
ATGATGCTCAGCGAGTTGGGACGGCGAGAGGAGGCCTTGGAGGTTGCTCGAGAAGCCGTTGAGATTTATCACGAGCTCGCGCGAAACCGCCCCGATGCATTTCAGCCAAACTTGGCCTTGAGCCTGACCAATCTCGGCAAGACGCTCAGCGAGTTGGGACGACGAGAGGAGGCCTTGGAGGCTGCTCGAGAAGCCGTTGAAATTTATCGCGAGCTCGCACGAAACTGCCCCGATGCATTTCAGCCAAACCTAGCCTTGAGCTTGAATAATCTCGGCATGATGCTCAGTGAGTTGGGACGACGAGAGGGGGCCTTAGAGGCTGCTCGAGAAGCCGTTGAGATTTATCGCGAGCTCGCGCGAAACTGCCCTGATGCATTTCAGCCAGCCCTGGCTATGAGCCTGAATAATTGCGGTCTTGGGCTCAGTGAGTTGGGACGACAAGAGGAGGCATTGGAGGCTGCTCGAGAAGCCATTGAGATTTATCGCGAGCTCTCGCGCAGCCGCCCCGAAGCCTTTTTGCCCAACCTGGCTTTGGGCTTGACTAATCTCGGCAAGATGCTCAGCGATTTGGGACGAGGAGAGGAGGCCTTCAAGGTTAGTCGAGAAGCAGTCAAGATTGATCGCGAGCTTGTGCATACTCACCCCGAAGCCTTTCTGCCAACACTGGCCATGAGCCTGACTATTTTTGGCAAGGTGCTCAGCGAGTTAGGACGACGAAAGGAGGCTTTCAAGACGGCTAGAGAAGCAGTTGAGGTTTATCGTGATCTCGCTCGTACTCGCCGAGATGCATTTCAGCCAAATCTGGCCATGAGTCTGACTAATCTCGGCAAGATGCTCAGCGAGTTGGGGCGACGAGAGGAGGCCTTAGAGGCCGCTCGAGAAGCTGTCGAGATTGATCGCGATCTCGCACGTAAACGCCCCGATGCCTTTCTGCCAAACTTGGCCTTGAGCCTAAATAATCTCGGTAAGATGTTCAGCGATTTGGGGCGACTAGAGGAAGCCTTCGAGGTACTTCAAGAAGCAGCTCTTTCCCTACTGCCATTTTTCGAGCATTATCCACAAGTTTTTTTCAATTTGATGCGAGTAATATTTCGCAACTATCACGAATTTTCTAAACAAGCTGGCCGTCAGCCAGACCCAGAACTCATCGCCAAAATTTCCACTATCTTCGAATCTCTCTAACTTTCCGACGATGACTCTTAAGCTGAACCCTTCATGCAAAAAGCACCCAAAGGCTAGCTCCGAGTGCTTGGGCTGACTGCCTGACACATCTATGCCAAACCCCTGATCTTCTGTCGCAATCGAGCATCCCTGATACACCAGATTAAGGCTTTCAGGCGATCAGACAGCCTGAAAATGAAAGTTTGAACAGAGATGGCGTGATGACCGCATATCAGGGGTTTGAGGTACTTGTGTCAAGCAGCCAAGTGCTTGAGTTCGAGAAGTTCAGAGGGTCCAATCAACAGTAACCCACCGACTTATCCCAACGCTTCCAGATAGTCGCGAATGCGGTTGCGACGCTTAGGCTGACGTAACTTCTGCAACGCCTTCGCCTCAATCTGACGCACGCGCTCTCTTGAAAGATCCAACGCCCGCCCAATTTCCGCCAGCGAGTAAGTCCGACCGTCATTCAGACCAAAACGCATCTGAATCACGTCCCGCTCCCGCGTCGTCAGGTCGGTCAGCAATGCTTGCAAATCGCGATGCAACGCTTCCCGCATCATCGTCTCTTCCGGCGAGATATCCTCCGTCTCCAGCAGATCGCCCAGCTCGGTATCTTTGTCCTTACCGACCTTGGTCTCCAAAGAAACCGATCGCGGCACCCGCACCAGCAGCTCGCGCACCTGCGGCGGCGTCATCTCTAACTCCAGCGCGATATCCTCAATCGTGGCCGTATGACCCTTCTCCTGAGAAATCTTGCGCTGCGCTTTCTTAATCTTGTTCAGCTTCTCGGTAATGTGAACCGGCAAGCGAATCGTCCGGCTCTGCGTGGCAATCGCCCGCGTAATCCCCTGCCGAATCCACCAGTAGGCATACGTACTGAAGCGATAGCCCTTCGTCGGGTCGAACTTCTCAACCGCCCGCTCCAGACCCAGCGTGCCTTCCTGAATCAGATCCAACAGCTCCAAGCCGCGATTCTGATATTTCTTCGCTACTGAAACCACCAAGCGCAGGTTGGCCTCGATCATGTGCTCTTTCGATCGCTTGCCCGAACGCTCCAGCTTGCGCAGCTCGTTGGCCTCAATTTGAACCCGCTCCGCCCATTCTTCCAACGTCGGCTCGCGATCCAACTCCTCGGCCATCGCCTGGCGCTGTTCCACCAGCTCCATATAACGCTGCACCTTCTGCGCCAGCGACACTTCCTCGTCGCGGCCCAACAGCGGTACTCGACCGATCTCCTGCAAATATAGCCGTACTAAATCCGTCGAACGGCGCGCCGTCTTACCTTGCGCCGTATCGGCGTCGTAATCCACCTCAACGCCGCGATCGAGCGTCACGGCATCTTCCGCGCGATCGTCGTAATCTTGGGTGTAAGTCGTGGCTTGCATTGGCTTTGGCCGCCTTGAAACGGATTTTTAACTGCGCGATCGCCAACTGGTAACCGCAATACCATCGGGGGTGAAGACTCAATTGTCGCCAGCACTTGCGTACTGACGTCATCAAATCTTTTCTACTCTTGCGGATGAAAGTTCAACCGAACGGAAAAAAGAAATGACATTCAACCCTGACGTAACCTAATTGTAGGATGAGCCTCTGGCTCCAGTGATAGGGATAACCGTAGGGGAAAGCACTATCCTTGGTCAGGGAAACTACCAGATATAGCAGAGTATCAAAGTCGGCTTTTAGCCGCCATCCCTACCCTATAAGGTTGCTGTCCCAGAGCAAACTGCGATCGCAGTTCAACTCGCCGTCTAACCCGAATCCACTTTGAATCTATATGTGCCATTATTCCCATCGCTTCAGACATTCTTTCAGCCACATCTTGCTAAAAAAGTGCCTCGAAAAAGCGTCAGTCCGACCTAGGATAAACGTACGAGCGGCAGTTAGATCTGCCTTTTCCATATTTCCGCAAAACTGTCAGTGTTTCCGTAATAAATGATACTTGAAAACGCATTTTCGCTTACTGCTTTGACACTCGCGATCGCGCTGAACGAGAGCGGGATTGAGGCCAGCCGCAGTCAAATCTTCACAGACGTGCCTACGATCTCGGCCATGGTCTGGACCGTTTTGCTATCCATTGGCCTATTCTTTTTCATCCGGGCTTCAGGCAAAGATCGCACGGAACAGCGCCGCTGGTACAGCCAGCTCGCGGTTGAAGAGATGGGGCGAGAGTTGCGGCGCTACCTCCAGCAGCGAGCCTATCAGCTGGTCGGAACGGATGAAGCGGGCATTGCCACCTTCACCGGTCGAGCTCAACCCAGCGGATTTTTAACGGTCTTGTTATCGCTTCTGGCCGCGGTCGGCCTAATCTGCTTGGCTGTTGTCCTCAATGCCTTGCTACCTGCCCAGTGGCAAGGGGCTGCTTACACGATCGTCCTAGCTGCTCCGCTAGCGGGCTGGTACTACCGCGCGAAAAGCGCTCGCGAAGAGACTATACGGCTCAAAGTTGAAGCGGCAGAAGCAGGCGATCGCGCCTGTCAAATTGCGATCTCGGGACACCGAGACGAGCTGGATGCGATGGCGGCCCAGTTGCCACTAAAAGAAGCCTGGGAGTGAGGAACAGCTACCGCTTGCAAGCTTGGTAACGGAACTTGAATTCTTGCTGGCGGGTTTTGTGCTGCACGATGGGAGCTGGGTAGTTTTTGAGTTGAAGGGCCCCGAGGCGATCGGCATCGAGAATCTCGGCCGGATCGAGCCCGGCTAGTTCCGGCACGTATTGACGAATGTACTCGCCCTCAACGTCGTAGCGTTTTGCCTGTGTGGACGGATTGAAGATGCGCAAAGGTTTGGGGTCGGTACCGACGCTAGCGCTCCACTGCCAGCCGCCATTGTTTGCCGCCAAATCCCCATCTACTAGCGTTTGCATAAAATAGCGCTCGCCCCAGCGCCAATCAATTAACAAGTCTTTGGTCAAAAAGCTGGCCACAATCATCCGGCAGCGATTGTGCATCCAGCCCGTTTGGTTAAGCTGGCGCATGGCGGCATCGACGATGGGGTATCCCGTCTCGCCGCGACACCAGGCGGCAAACTTGGCGTTGTCGTTTTCCCACTCGAACTCATCGAACTGAGCCCGAAAGGACTCTGTTTCCAGTCGCGGCCAGTGATACAGACCGTGTTTGTAAAATTCCCGCCAAGCCAATTCCTGCCGCCACGTTTGCAAACTGCGCGCTGCTTCGTCGCTACGAACGTCAGCCTCAGCAGTTCGCGTGACGGCCCAGACGTGACGAACGCCGAGCGTTCCCCAGCGCAAGTGCGGGCTGAGTTGAGACGTTCCCGCCGCCGCCGGCAAATTCCGCCCCTCATCGTAGTCAAACAGCCCGCGACCGCGATAAAAGCGATCGAGCAACTCTAGCGCAACTGCTTCCCCTGCCGCAGGCATCTCTGCCGTGCAGGTCATGCCCAAGTCTTTCAGCGTGGGTAAAGCGATCGAATCGACCTCGGGCGCCACGATCGCCTCAGGTGTAGCATAGGGCTCGGCCTTGTCGCGTTTGCTCCAATTCCGCCAGAACGGGCCGTACACCGAGTAGGGTTTGCCACTCTGGGTCGCAATCTCATCTGGAGCGTGCAGCAGCATGTCTTGAAAGGTCTGCACGGCAATACCATCTGCCTCCAACCCCTCGCGCACGCGGCGATCGCGGGCAATGGCATAGGGCTCCACATCCTCATTCCAAAAAACGGCATCAGCCCCTACTTCTGCCGCCAGCTGCCGCAATTGGTCGAGCGGATCCCCCTGTCGAATGACGAGGCGTCCGCCCCGGTCCGCATAGGCTTCCTGCAGTTCTGCCAAACAGGCCAGCATAAACTGCACCCGAATGGGGGCTGTATCAGGACGCTTGAGAATGTCGGGGTCGATGACAAAGACGGCCAAAACGCGATCGCGCTGCCGCACCGCAGCATCGAGTGCAGCCTGATCCTGTAGGCGCAGGTCGCGGCGATGCCAAACCAGACCGACAGATTGACTCGCTCGGGGAGATCGAGACATTAGGTTCGTCCTCAAATGCGAAAAGAGCGCCTCAGGAAGGTTGTAGCAATTAGGCTTCCGTCCAAAAACGCTCAGAAAGATACTTATCAGCACCATCGCAAAAAATGGTGACAATCGTGCCGCGATCGAGCTCAGCCGCCACCTGCAATGCCGCCACTACATTGGCTCCAGCTGAAATCCCCACCATCAATCCTTCTTCCACAGCAATCCGCTTCACCATCGCTTGGGCAGCTTCGGTCGATACCTCAATTTGGCGATCGGGAACGTGGGCGTCATAAATGTTCGGAACGATCGCCGTTTCCATATGTTTCAGGCCTTCTAAGCCGTGAAAAGGAGAATCTGGCTGCATCGCAATCACTTGAATGGCTGGATTGTACTCCCGCATCCGGCGACCCACTCCCATGCAGGTACCGCTAGTGCCCAACCCAGTTACAAAATGAGTAATCTGACCTTCAGTTTGCTCGTAAATTTCCGGCCCCGTCGTATGGTAGTGAGCCTGCCAGTTCGCAGGATTGCTGTACTGATCGGGATAAAAGTAAAGATCGGGATTCGATTGATACAGCTCTTTCGCCTTCAAAATGGCCCCATCCGAGCTCAGGGTGGGGTCGGTGAGTACGAGGTCTACACCGTAGGCCCGCAGAATTTTCTTGCGTTCGTCGCTAGCATTGGCTGGCAGAGCGAGTTTGACTCGATAACCTTTGGCGGCTCCGATCCAAGCATAGGCAATGCCTGTATTGCCTGAGGTCGCATCCAGAATCACCTTGCCCGGCTTCAAATCTCCCGCTCGCTCGCCTGCTTCGATCATCCTGAGAGCGGGACGATCTTTCACCGAACCGCCGGGGTTACACCATTCCGCTTTACCGTAAACTTTGACCGAGTTAGGCAGATGCTCTGTCACTCGTGTTAGGCGAATTGCGGGCGTGTTGCCAACAAGTTCGAGAGGACTTTCGACCGCCAGGCTGAGGGGGCGCAATCCACGCTGAAGCACGAGATGTATTCGTTCACGACGCCTACTGAGTCTAAGCGAGTGTTGCTACCCGAAGCAAGTTGCCTACCGACTCGTCCTACCCCCTCAACTTCGCGTCCAAGTCGAGGGAAGCACCAGGCATAGGGCTTGTTTGCGCTACAGTGATGGGTAAGCATTCAGCTGCAAGTAGGGGAGCGATCGCTCTGCCATGCCTTTATCTGATTGGTTTGCCGACCTAGCAGGCCGCCGTCAAACTGCACCTGCGCAAAAGCCTCAGCAAGACCGAGACATTTCTGACGGTCTCTGGCAGAAATGTCCGTCCTGTGACGCGCTCACCTACACCAAAGATCTGCAGGCTAACTATGAAGTCTGTCCTAGCTGCAGCTATCACCATCGCGTCCCTGCTCCCACCCGCATTGCCCACCTGATCGAGCCTCGCACCTGGATGGCTTTGGACGAACAGCTCTATCCCCAAGACCCGCTTAACTTCGTCGACAAAAAGGCTTATCCAGAGCGAGTACGCTCCTACCAGGACAAAACGCACCTCAAAGATGCCGTCATCACTGGCCTCGGCCACCTGCGGGCCACCGAGGCCCATCGCGGTCAAACTCTTTCCATTGCTTTGGGTGTCATGGACTTCCGCTTTATGGGCGGCAGCATGGGCTCGGTGGTCGGGGAGAAAATCACCCGCCTTATTGAACGTGCAACGGCCGAACGACTCCCCCTAGTCGTCTGTTCGGCCTCAGGAGGAGCGCGCATGCAGGAAGGGGTATTCAGTCTCATGCAAATGGCCAAAACCTCGGCCGCACTCGATCGCCACCGCACCGCCGGTCAACTGTTTATCTCAATACTCACGCACCCAACCATGGGTGGCGTCACGGCCAGTTTCGCCATGCTGGGTGATATCGTCATGGCCGAGCCAGCCGCATTGATTGGCTTTGCCGGGCGTCGCGTTATCGAACAAACCATTGGCCAGCAGCAGCGTCTACCCAATGACTTTCAAACCGCAGAATACTTGCTCGGACGCGGCCTAATTGACGCGATCGTGCCACGCACCGAACTGCGCCAGCGCATTGCACAGCTCATCGCGATGCATTGCCCGCCTGCCGAGCATCAGCCCCACCTACCTACTTCACCCGGCACGTTGACCAACATCTCCCGCTAGCCAAAGCGATCTCCAGTAAATAACTTCATTCACCGTCCAGACTGTCACTCTGGACGGTAGTTGTTGCGCGCCTACAAAACTGCGCCAGCATTCCGCAGGCGAGCCAGATAGCATACTATCCTCAGTTTCTACGATACACCTGGCATTAAGGATACCGAGGACAGCTATTTTCAACGTTGGAAATGAAGTCTAACGACGCAATCTTTACGCCAACTTACTTTTTCGGATCGACTGCATCCCGGAAAGATTTACCGGCCGAGAAAGCAGGAACGATGGTTGCAGGGATGATCATCTTTTCTTTGGTTTTAGGGTTGCGTCCTTCCCTTTCCTTACGCTGGCGCGGCTCGAACGAGCCGAAGCCGACAAGGGTAACTTTTTCCTGGCCAGCAACAGTTTCAACAATGACATCCAAAGTAGCACTGATAACGGCATCAGCTTCTTTTTTGGTAACGCCCGCCTTGTGAGCTACGGCATCAACTAACTCGCCTTTGTTCATCTGAATTTCCTCAACAGTCTGGAATGGTGTTGATACTTTAAGGCAAAAACTTACTGAACTATTCTACAGGCATTTTTTTTGAAAGGCCTATCCTGGCAGGGTTTTTGGGGAATTTTCTAACTTTTTTGCAGATTTTCCGTCTCAAAATGTTCTAAATGAACATTTTGAGACGGATTGGGATCTATTTCTGGCTAAAATACTGTGTCAAGACAGCTTTGCAGATAGGACCAGCCTTGCTGCTGCCGCCACCTCCACTGTTTTCCAAGAACGCCACCGTGACAATCTCGGGGGTGTCGTAGGGACCGTAGCAGGTAAACCAAGCGTGCGATTTTCGGGGAGGATCTTCAGCCGTACCGCTTTTTCCCGCGATCGCGGGAAACCCTGGGCCGAGTCCGACGCGGCTACCTGTACCGCCAGTGATAACGGCTCGCAGACCACGTCGCAAGACAGCCAGCGTGCTAGATGTCAGGCCGATATCTTCAAACAGTAACGTGTTCTCTTCTAAATCGCTGGCAAAGTGGGGCCGAATTCGCTTACCACCATTGGCTACAACCGCTGTCATAACAGCCACTTGTAAGGGAGTAGCCGTGATAAATCCTTGTCCGATGGACATATTCACGGTGTCGCCCGCATACCAAGGCAGATCGAAATATTGACGTTTCCACTCAGTATTGGGAATCGTGCCGGCAGATTCGCCAGCCAACGCAATGCCGGTTCGTTGACCGAACCCGTAACGGCGCGACCATTCCTGCAGGGGCTTCGCTCCCATTCGCAACGCTGTTTGATAGAAGAACGTATCGCTACTCCAAGCGATCGCGCCTTCAAAGCCTAAAGGACCGAATCCGGCTCGGTTCCAATCCCAAAATCGCCAACCACCAACTGCAACGAAGGGAAACGTCGGCAAAACTGCGGTCGGGGCAAAGCTACCGGATTCAATCGCGGCAGAGGCCGTGACCACCTTGAAGGTGCTGGCTGGTGGGTAGGCCCGTAGCGTGCGGTTCAAAAACGGGAACGACTTACCTTGTAGTTCTTTCCATTGGGCAGGAGAAATGCGGCCGGAAAAGATATTCGGGTCGTAAGCCGGATAGCTCGCCATGGCCAGCACGGCTCCGTCCCGGGGATCGAGGGCAATGACCGCACCCTTGCGTTCGCCCAACTCGCGCACGGCCACCTGTTGGAGGCGCTTGTCGAGAGTGAGTTTGAGAGTGTTGCCTTGGCGCGAGGGGCGATCGCCCAGGGTACGCAAAACATTACCACTGGCGTCAACCTCGACTTCTTGCGCGCCCCACTTACCGCGCAGGTGGGATTCAAATGCCTCCTCAACCCCCAACTTTCCGACGATATCGCCCAGACGATAGTCGTCCTGAATGGCCAATTCTTCTGGGGGGATCTCTCCCGTATAGCCGAGTACGTGAGCGAACAGTTCGCCATGAGGATAGTAGCGTACGGTTTCAGGCTGAACGATCACCCCCGGCAGTTCGTTGCTGCGCTCGAGTACAGCCGTGACCGTTTCAGGACTGACATTGCGACGAATGCGGACTGGAAGGGGAGAGCGATAACCAGCGCGTTCGATCCGCGCAGTAATTTCGGCAGCGGGAACGTCAATGTAGCGAGACAGCTGCTCGATGATAGGGGGCCAATCTAGTTGAGGTTGGGTAAGCGGCCAGATAAAAATGCTGTGGGAGAGCTGACTACTGGCCAGCAGCGTGCCGTTGCGATCCACAATGCGGCCCCGCTCGGGCGGTCGCGGAATGAGACGAATGCGATTGTGCTCTGCCGATTGGTAATACGTATCGTGTCGTAACACCTGCAAGTAGGCCAACCGCACGCCGATACCACCTATGAGAAATCCCGTACTGACCAACACCAGCACAAAGGCGCGATACATCTTGCCTTGAATCATCCCGTCCTGTTTGGCCCGGCGAGATCGGGGTACGTGGCGCTTCGGCGGCGGCACTAACGCCTCAATCGGCTTGAGACGTTTTTTGCGAGGCACGATGGGTTGCATAGATCAACTGGCCGTCGAATACTAGCCATCATAGGCAACAGAATCGAGTTCGGGCGCAATATCCGCTGCGGACTCGGCATTCGGGGCGTTCTTTTCTATTTCGGAGTTCTTTTCTATTTCGGAGTCTACATCCCGTCCAAGGGTGTGTTTCGGCCAGGATTGCGCATTCAGCTCGGACTCAATATTTTGCTCGGGTTCGAAGTCCGGTTTAGGTTCGAGATCCAATTCGGGTTCGATATCACAAAATCGATGTAGGTCAAACCAAAAGGTGCTGCCGCGTCCCAGTTCGCTGTCGAGTTCAATTTGAGAGTGGTGCTTTTCGAGGATGTTGCGCACAATCGACAGTCCCAGCCCCGTTCCTTCCAGCGTATGCACGCGGTTTTCCACCCGGAAAAACCGATCGAAGATGCGATCTCGATCTTCCGGTGCTAGCCCCACCCCTGTATCGGCAACGGCAACGCGAATAGCTTTGACGCAAGCATTCGGATCGGCATCTGGATCGGCATCGAACGATTCTGTCGCAGCGCGGTTGTTATAAATCTTGCGGGCGCTAATCGTGACTGTTCCCCCTGGCAGCGTAAACTTCAGCGCGTTACCCACCAAATTGGTGAACACTTGCAACAACAAATCATAGTTGCCCCAGATATAGGGAAGGCCGTCGTCGAGCTCCTTAATGAGATGAATGTCGCGATCGCGCGCATTGAGTTGGTAGATGCGCATGGTTTGCTCGATCGGCGGCACGATATCCGTCGGGTCGAATCGATAACGCTGGCCGGATTCCAACCGAGACAGATCTAAGACGTCGTTCACCAACCGCGTTAAGCGATCGGTCTCGTGGTTGGCCGTTTCGAGAAACTCCTGTCGTTCCTGAGCGGTAATGCGCTCTCCGTACTCGTGCAGCGTTTCGATAAATGACTTGATATTGAACAGCGGCGTGCGCAGCTCGTGGCTGACATTACTGATAAATTGACTTTGCGCTTCATTCAAAGCAGCCTCACGCGTGATGTCTTGAATCGTCATCACGATGCCTTTGACGACATGCTGTTGCTCGAGAGAAACATTGGAGAGCATGACACGAATCACCCGCTGTGTCGGTTCCATCAGCAGCACGCGATATTCTTCACCCTCGATTTCGCCCCGCGCCACTTGAAACAACGGTCGGGTAATTTTCGCCTTGAGTTCATCCGGCAACAGTTCCAGCACCCGCTGACCGACAATCTCGCGCCCTTCCCAAGACAGAATCCGCAACGCGGCTGGGTTAACCAACAGCACTGTAAACTGCGGATCGAGCAGAACAGCACCATCGGCGATCGACGATACCAAAGTATCTAGCTTGACCTTAACCGCACTCATCTCTTCAATATTTTGTTCTTCATAGCGTTGCAGCCGTTCGGCCATTTTGTTGAAGCTGCGAATTAATTGCCCCAATTCACCACCAAAAGGAAGCTTAATACGCTGTTGAAAATTGCCGGCCGTAATGCCCTGTACGCCCGTCACCAGTTCTTTGATGGGCTGCGTAATGGTGAGGGCGTTGAACACCGACCCTAAGATGGCGATTACCCATACCGCCATGAAAACGCCGATCGCGACATCGCGAGTCAGCGTCGAAAAGCTCGCCTGCGTGGGATTGGGATTAATTCCCAATCCCAACGTGCCGAGGAACCGACCATCTTGATAGATACCGACGAAGATATCGGTCACCAGGCCTTGGGGTGTCTGATGGGTACGAACGAGGGGCTTGTCTTCCAGCGGCGGTCGGTTTTCAGGCAGCTGGATGCGACGACTAATGGTCAATGATGTTTTGACGTCAGCACTGGAAAAAGGGATGCCGTAGTAGATTTGGCCGTCCGGATCGGCATAAAGCATGTAGCGAACGCTGGACGTACTCTGGTAGTATTGCCTCGACATTTGGGCGACGGTAGATTCTTGGCCATCTGCAATCAGCGGCGCCACATTTGCCGCCATCAACAGAGCCAAATCTTTGCCAAATCGCGTGTCGCTTACTCGCGCGTCTCTTTGAATCGTGTCGACAGCCCAAAAGGTAAAGCTGCTGACCACCAGCGATACAGCCAGCGTTGCAGCAAACAACAGCCGCGTTTCTAGACGCAGCTCGCGCGAATAATTAATCCACCACTGCCAAAGACGCTGTAGCCACGTTCCCGGTTTAGCAGGTGTCGCTTCGTCAACGACAGGGGGAGATGGCTCCGAACTCAACATTGCACTCTCAGCTTCTAGACGCGATCGCGTGTGACCCTATCATGCCACGGACGCCCTCTTTCACCGAGCCATCAGGTCACGCGCACACTCCAATCCTCAATGCGGTCCGAGCCCTATCGATTGGAGCAAAATCAGCTTTGCCCAAAAAATACCTTCGATTAGCAGGAAGTGCCACCAAACGAACATATTTACCACACATAAACCGAGTCCTTGCGACGGTTGCAGGAGAAGAGAAAGTAGCCTCACGTCCGCTTCACGATCGATAACTGACTTGTCAGCCGTGTTTACAATGCTCAAGTGTCGTCGACAGAGGCTTTGCTTTTAGCCGCAGGCGAGCGCTTGCTCGTCGTTTTCTTGCTAGCAGTCTTTTTCGCTGCAGTCTTTTTGGTGGTTGCCTTGCTGGTCTTGGCTGCGGTTTTCTTGCTCGACGTCTTCTTCTTGGCCCCAGCTTTAGCGGCTTTGGCCGCCAACAAATCGACAGCTTGCTCCATCGTGACGGACTCTACGCTGACATTTTTGGGAAGCGTGGCGTTCACCTTACCGTGTTTGACGTAAGTACCGTATCGGCCATCGTAGATAGCAACGGGTTCGTTGTCCTTAGGATGCGGTCCTAACTCCCGTAAAGGCGGTGCTGCGTTGCCTCGCCCGCGACCCCGCTTAGGTTCGGCCAGCATTTCTAAGGCCCGCGGGAGAGCAATGGTCAGAATATCGTCACCGGCTTTGAGCGAACGGTAATCGCCGTCGCAAACAATGTACGGCCCAAAACGACCGATACCAGCCCGCACGCTTTTATCGGTGTCGGGATGCTGGCCGAGGAGCCGAGGTAAAGCCAGCAAGCCAAGCGCGACGTCAGGAGTGACCTCAGCCGGATTCAGCTTTTTGGGTAGTGAGACCCGCTTGGGTTTCTTTTTCTGCTCGGGGTCGCCGTTACCCAACTGCACGTAGGGACCGTAGGGGCCACTGCGCAGATAAATGGGTTCCTGAGTTTCGGGATGGGTACAGAGTTCTTCCGGCCCTTCTATCTTTTCGCGAATTAAGCGCTCGACTTGCTCTACGTCGAGATCGGCGGGAGCAATGCTGTCAGGGAGTGAAGCATTAATGTCTTCTTCGCCACGGCTGGTATGGATATAAGGGCCGTACTGGCCTATGCGGATTTCCTGCTCCATACCTTCCAGGTGAATGGACCGAGCTTGAGCGGGGTCGATATCGGATTCGCGGGTTTTGACTTGGCTTTCTAAACCGTCATCCCCTAGATAAAACTCAGTCAGATACGGCAGCCACTCGGCTTCACCAGACGCAATGTCGTCGAGAGTCGATTCCATCTGAGCGGTAAATTGAACGTCGACTAACGACGGGAAATGGTCTTGCAAGAGCTTGGTGACGGCAAACGCCGTAAAAGTGGGCGCGAGCGCGTTGCCGACCGCTTGGGCGTAGCCGCGATTTTGAATTGTGGCAATGACGCTGGCGTAGGTACTGGGACGGCCCACACCCTCTTTTTCTAGCGCTTTGACCAGGGAGGCCTCCGTGTAGCGAGCTGGGGGTTGAGTTTCGTGGCCGACGGGAACGATCGCCTGACAGTCGGGGCGATCGCCAGTCACCAAAGTAGGCAATAACACTTCGCGGTTTTCCAGGGCCGCATCCGGATCGTCAGAGCCTTCGACGTAAGCGCGGAAAAAGCCGGGAAACTCGATGCGCTTGCCCGTAGCCTTAAATTCGGCATCTTCGACTTCCAACATCACCGTCACGTTGGTTTGACGCGCGTCGGCCATTTGGGTCGCGACAGTTCGCTTCCAGATCAGGTCGTAGAGCGATCGCTCGGTTCCAGATAAGGGCGTGTCTGCAGGTGCTCGAAAGCGCTCGCCAGCGGGACGAATCGCTTCGTGAGCTTCCTGCGCATTTTTGCTTTTGGTCGTGAACTGGCGCGGTTTCGGGCTGAGATAGTTGCTGCCGTAGAGAGCCTCGACGCAGTCGCGAGCAGCGGCGATCGCCTGGTCAGACAAATGCACCGAATCGGTCCGCATGTAGGTAATGTAGCCTTCTTCATACAGCCGTTGAGCGACGCGCATGGTGGCTTGGGCCGAGAGTCGCAGTTTGCGGTTGGCTTCTTGCTGCAAGGTGGATGTGGTGAAGGGTGGTGCTGGGCGGCGATGCGTCAAACGTTCTTCAACCGAGCTGACCGCCCAAGTCTTATCTACCAGGCGAGTGTGGAGCGCGCGAGCTTCGTCTTCATTCAATAAGCGCACGTCGCGTCCGCTCGCAATTTGGCCGGTGGCCTCGTCGAAATCGCGACCCGTAGCTAACCGCTTGCCTGCCAATGCGACGAGCGTAGCCTCGAAGGGGGCTTCGTGATGGACGAGCTGTGCCTGCAAATCCCAATAAGACCCCGTGCGAAATGCGCGGCGTTGGCGTTCGCGCTCGACCAACAACATGACCGCAACGGATTGCACTCGCCCAGCAGATAGCTTAGGGGCAATTTTTTTCCACAGCAGTGGGGACAGCGTATAACCGACCAGGCGATCGAGAATGCGGCGGGTTTCCTGAGCGCGCACGAGGCGATCGTCAATAGTGCGGCAGTCCTGTAGGGCTGCCTGGATCGCTTCGCGCGTAATCTCGTGAAACACCATGCGTTTACAAGGCACTTTAGGTTTGAGCACCTGCATCAAATGCCAACTGATACTCTCGCCTTCGCGATCTTCGTCTGTAGCTAGAATCAACTCGTCAGCCGATTTCAGGGCCGCCCGCAACTCTTTCACGGTCTGCTGCTTGCTTTTTGGAACGACGTAAAGCGGCTCAAAATCGGCCCGAACATTGACGCCAATTTTGCTCCATTCTTGCTTTTTAAGTTTCTCGGGAATTTCGCCAGCGGATTGCGGTAAGTCGCGGACGTGACCCATAGAGGCTTCCACCTGATATCCAGCAGGCAAAAAGCCACGGATGGTGCGAGCTTTGGTGGGAGATTCGACAATGACCAGAGCAGACATAACCCGTTTCGCGTTGGTAAGAGTGGTAAACAAAGGAAGATAGAAAGACGTTCTAGAACCCGCAGTGGGAACGAGGCTGCGATGCAGACAATCGCGCTGCGATTTTAAATCCTGCGATCGCCTGGACGCAACATCATTTCACGTTTTGGCCATCACATTTAAACATGTCAAGTCGCCAAAAGGGCTGCGTCCTTCGAAAGACGCTCCGGACGAGAACATCTCCTCGCCAACATCTCTCGACGTGCAGCTGCTGCTGCTGACTTTCAGTCCTAACACCGATGAGGCCTTGCTAGCAAAGATATGCCGCCCTACTTAGTTAGAACTCGTGGAGTAGAGCGACGAGATCAACGCCATAGCCACTGAAGCGGTAACGTCTCTTATCCTAAAGACAGCGAATGCAGAACAGCATGGAACTATCGCGACCGCAAGTATTAATAGCAATGGGTGTAACCGCAATCCTTCTGGGAGCGATCGCAAAGGTGTGGCTTTGGCTGGGCAATGTGCGCGTCCTTGCTTTGTCTTGGAATGGTGTGGCGATCGCGCAGGGGCTTGCTGTGGGCATCTGTATTGTTTCGCTCAGTCAAGCCGTGTATTATCTTTGGCCTGCCTACAAGACCTCAGCCGAAACCTACATGAACGTGGTGCTGCGGCCGCTAACTTGGCCCGACTTGGTGTGGCTGGGACTGTTACCGGGGTTAAGCGAAGAACTCCTGTTTCGCGGCGTGGCGCTGGCGGTTTTGGGCGTCACGCCTGGAGGGATAGCTATCAGCAGCTTAATTTTTGGCAGTATGCACTTACTGGATATCGAACAGTGGCCCTATGGCGTCTGGGCAACTGTCGTCGGCGTCATCCTCGGTATCAGTGTCATGATGACAGGCAATCTGCTCGTCCCCATCGTTGCGCACATTTTTGCCAATACAGTCTCCAGCGGTCTTTGGAAAGCTTACAAGCAGAAAGAAGCCTAGTGCTCTGTCAAAGTTTGATTTTAGGGCCACTGTCTCTCAAGAGCATCTCTATTTAAAGCTTTCAGAGATCGCCTACCCGAACTGTTAGTCTTGACGCTGCACTAGTCTCAGGACTTCCTGATGTCATCGGCTTGCTTGGCAATTTATTGCTCTTGACGTTTTAGTTAGGACACAGAGGCCCTGACTGCGCCTGGGTTCTGGGTAGCTAAAACGTCCTAAGCAGCTTGACGGCTGCTATATCTCCTGAGCTGATTCTGGCCTCAATCATCAACCAATCGAGGCATTTTTTCGAGTCCGAGGAGAAAGATGCCAGCAGTAATGCAGGCAATGCCGAACCACTGTCGCCACAAGAGCAACTCCTCAATGGCAATAGCTGCTGCCATAGCAGTAAACATGGGCGAACTGGCACCAATCAGGAACGCAGCTGTCACCCCAATATCGCGAATGCCAAAATTGCTCAGCGTATACGCAGCAATAGACAGTACAGCCATAACCGCACAACAGACCCATAGCGGCAGCCAGATCGTTTTCGGAATCTGGAGGGGTAACACGGGCAGCCACAATCCCCCTAACAGGACGATCGTCAAAAACGTCGCCAATGTAAACGGCACAGGATGCAGCGATTTGAGGCAAATTTGGGCAAAAATGCCGTGAATAGAAAAAATGAGCGCCGCCGCGAGTGCTGCCCCCACGCCAACGACAACATCCCCGCCACTGCTATTCGTCAATCCCGGACTAGTCAACGCGATACCCAAAATGGCACACACAGTGGCGATCGCCCTGAGGATTGTGAACCGTTCCCGCAAAATCCAGCGAGTGAGTACGGGGGTAAAAGCTGGATACAAAAAAAAGAGGGCAATCGCAACGCCGGTAGCCAAATTAGCGATCGCGACATAAAGCAGTATCAGCGTGAAAAACAACGTAACGCCGCTGCCAATGACTTGTAGAGTGAGACGCGATCGTGGATAGAGCGCTCGCAGTTCGGCAAACGTCCTGCCATAGAGGTATGGAGCTAAAGGCAACATCAAACCGACCATCACCAGCGATCGCATCCACAGCAGCAGCAGCGAATGCTCGAAATTGGCAGGAACAATACCGCCCACGCGATACCAACCAAACAGCCAGCTTTTGGTGAAGAGCACCCGCAGGAAGACGTTTTGGACGGCGAGCAACAAAGCCGAACCTACAACGAAACTTCGTCCCCGCACGATTGCATTCATCGAGTCAAATCCTTGCAAATCTTCACGAGCATAGCTCTTCAACTGCAGACAGAGAGAGAAAGAGCACTTATGCGAGCAGTTACATAAGAGTACATACGCTACATGCAGACTTTTTTATACACGTTTATGTGATATGTAAATATAATGTAAAAAATTGACAAGACCGACCTATGCCATCGGTCTTGTCAATGCTTTTTTATACTTCTGACTGACACGGGGGGACGAGATCGTGGCATTTTCATTGAGCGCTGAAGCATTACAACGGCTTTATACCGATGGTCGCAGGAACTTTCGCCACGCGGAACTCCTCGGTGCTATCTTGGCCAAATTCAACCTGAAGGGGATTGACCTGTCAGAAGCTAATTTGGCTGGAGCCGATTTGACCGGTGCCAATTTAGAAGGAGCGCGCTTAATTGGGGCTAATTTAACTGGAGCAAAGCTAGACGCTGCCAAATTGAGTTGTGCCTTACTAGAAGGGGCCAATCTCGAAACTGCAGAGCTGCAACGAGCCGAGCTCAGGTATGCGACTTACGATGGTGCGACTCGTTTTACTGCCAGTTTCATTCCAGAACGTGCAGGCATGCAGCGTGGTAGTGCTGGAGTTATTCACAAGCGGACGTCGGTGCAATCTCTAGCCTCATTAGTTCCTCCTCCGACAGAAGAAAAAACGGCGCGGCCAAGCCCTACTCCTCCTGCAGCAGCTAAGTCAGCATCTCCTCAATGGCTGTATCGCGGTCGCCCAGTGGTCAGATAGAAACATCTATCTTCTCGCTAGATTTACTTAAGGGCATGCAGCTATGGAGCTACTCGTTCGGAAGAGGCTCGGCTCTGAGAAGGAGATAGAGTGCCATCGGCCGGAGGGTTGACGATCCCGCGACCGAGGCGCTTAAGAAAATTCTGCAGGCGATCGATGTAAGTAAAAATCACCGGGACGATGACGAGCGTCAGCAGGGTGGATGTCGTGAAGCCACCGATCACGGCGATCGCCATGGGACTGCGAGTCTCGCCCCCCGCGCCGAGTTCTAGAGCGATGGGTACCATACCAGCCACCGTTGAAATCGATGTCATTAGAATGGGGCGCAGGCGGGTGATGCCGGCCTCAGCTACCGATTGAAACAGCGATTTGCCGTGCTGTTTGGCGATCAGGGCGTAATCTACTAGCAAAATCGCGTTTTTCGTCACTAAACCCATCAGCAGTACGACACCGATCAGTGCGAAGAGTCCTAGCGCCTTCTGCGTCACCAAGAGTCCCAATAGCGCGCCGCCAATTGAAAGAGGCAGGGCCATCATGATGCTGAAGGGAAAGATGAAGTTGTTGTACAGCAGTACCAAAACCGCGTAGATCATCACCACCGCAGCCCCAAGCGCCAGGCCGAAGCGGCTGAAAATATCCCGCATAATTTCTGCATCACCAGACGGTTCTTGCGACACTTCAGCGGGCAGATTTTGCATGGCGGGCAGTTCGTTTACAGCCTTGACCGCATCGCCCAGGGAAATATTTTGCAAGTTTGCTTCTACGGCCACTTGTCGCGAACGATCGAAGCGCGAGATGGAGGCGGGGCCGCTACCGTACTCGATATCTGCTACAGCAACCAAAGGTACGAGCGTGCCGTCGTTAGCAGGAACGCGTAGGTTTTCTACGGTGGTAATGTCATCGCGAAATTCCGTCGCAATCCGAACGCGAATGGGGATTTGGCGATCGGGCAGGTCGAACTTGGCAGAATTGGCATCGGCAGCACCAATGGTTGCTAATGATGCTGTGTTGGCGATTGCTCGCACGGTGACATCGCGATCGGCGGCACGCTGGGGATCGGGACGAATGATAATTTCGGGTTGCACGAGGCTAGCCGACGACGTTACTTCAATGAGTCCGGATAACTGACGCATTTGTCGTGTCAAATCGGCCGCAGCACTCTCCAGCGCGTCGGGATTCTCGCTTTTGAGCACAATCGATAAATCGCGACTGCCTCCCCCCACGTTCTGACTGCTGAAAAAACTGACGCGCGCGCCGGGGATACTGGCAAAGGCAGGTCGTATAGCTCGTTCGAATTCCTGCTGTGACTGCTCGCGTTCTCCCTTCGGCTTCAAATTGACGAACAATTCTGCCTCGTTGATGTTGTCACCACCGACGCGAGCGAAGGCATTGACGACTGCAGGTTGTTCTCGCAACAGCTCGGATGCGCGAGTTGCCACGCGCTGTGTTTCTGCCAGGGTAGAACCAGGTGGCAGCTCAATCGAAACAATCGATAGGCCGGTGTCACTGCCGTCTACCAACCCCGTTGGTATGCGAGGTACTAGCGACAAGCTGGCCATAAAAAAGACGATCGCCAACACTAAAGTCAAAATCCGATTACGCAATGCTAGTCCCAACAGCCATCGGTAAGGTGTGAAGCGGCGCGGTTGGGAACGTCGCTGGGAGATTACGGGCTGACTCTTGCCATTTTGATGGCTGTAGCCATTGGAGCTATGACTGTTAGTGCTATGACCGTTAGTGCTATGACCGTTGGCAGCAATGAGGCGATCGCTGTCGCTCGTGCTTGCCGTCAGAGCAATGGCACCTGAAGCACCCGTTGCCGATTGAGGTTTGAGCAGGTAAGCACCCAGCATGGGCGTCATCATCCGTGCCACTAGCGTTGAGAACATGGTGCATACAGCCACCGTGACGCCGAAGGGCTGGAAGAACTGACCTGGAATGCCACCCATGAACGCGACGGGAATGAATACAGCCACCACAGTCGCCGTGGTCGTCACCACAGCCAAACCGACTTCAGCGGTGGAATCGATCGCGGCTCGAAAGGGATGTTTGCCCATGCGAATGTGGCGTTCGACGTTTTCGATCTCGACGATCGCGTCATCGACCAAGTTGCCGACTGCCAATGTAAATGCCAACAGCGTCATGCTGTTGAGGGTATAGCCGAAGGCTTGGAGGACAGCAAAGGTTGGAATAATCGAGAGCGGCAGCGCTAGGGCTGTGATCAGCGTAGCGCGCCAATTTTTGAGAAAGATCGCGACGACCACGACGGCGAGGATGCTGCCTAAAATCAACGCGTCAATCGACGCGCGATAGGAATCGCGGATGGCATCGGCTCGCGTAAAGATAAGTTGAAAGCTCAAGTCGTCCGGTAGCGTGCGTTCGAGCTCGGCAATTTTGTCGCGCACGCCCTCTTCTACCGAAACCAGGATGCTGCCGCTGCTGCGCAGGATCGAAAATGCCACCACGGGTCGGTTATCGAGCGCAGCAGTTTGCCGAATTTCAGCGAACCCATCTACCACCTCGCCCAATTCTGATAGGGGAACTGAACGTCCGGAGGGCAAGACAATTGGAGTTTGGCTAAATGCAGCTACGGTCGAAGCACTGCCGAGAGTACGCAGTCCTTGCTCGCTGCCCGAAACGTCTGAGCGGCCGCTCGGTAAGTCTGCATTGAGCTGCCGCAATTGATCGTTGATCTGCGTAGCCGTAATTCCCAGAGCCTGAAGCTGAGCGGGGTCGAGATTGACTTCAATTTCTCGATCGACGCCGCCCTCTCGCCGAATCTGCGAGACGCCTTTCACCTCCAGCAATGCTCGGCTGATGGTGCGAGCGACCAGATCGCTCAATTCCTCCACCGATCGCGTGGGCGACGCGACCGCGTAGGTCATAATTGCGCCGCTCTCAAACTGCAACCGCTGTACTACTGGGTCGTCGATATCAGCAGGTAAATCCTGGCGAATTTGAGACACGGCATTGCGCACGTCGTTGGTGGCGCGATCTCGATCCGTCCCCAAAACAAAATTGATAATTGTCGTCGAGCGACCGTCGTCAATGCTGGATGAAATCTCATCAATATTGCCCAAGCCCGCGACGGCATCCTCGACCAGCTTGGTTACCTGAGATTCCAGCTCTTCCGGCCCCGCACCTGCCTGAGTCACCGTCACCGACACGATGGGAATGTCAATGTTGGGGTTAGCATCGATGCCCAACTGTCCGAAGGAGAGGAGTCCAGCCAGCGTCAGTACTAGAAACAACACCACCGTCGGCACGGGGCGGCGAATGGACCATTCGGAGATGTTGAGAGACATCTAACGCGCTCGTGACAATAAAACTGCAAAAAGCCGAGTTCAGAAGCCGTTTAGAGAGCCGGAGCCACTTCAACTCGGTCGCCATCGTTCAGATAGCTCGCCCCTGAGGTAACGACGCGATCGCCAGGAGCCAGACCGCTGAGAATTTGCACCCGCTCGGTAGCAACGCCGTTCAACTCGCTCGGCAACCGAGCGCCAACTTGCACCGGACGAACTTCAACAACGTTGTCTGCAGCCAGGAGATAAACCTGAAATTGACCGTTGCCGTGCGGCACCACCGCTTTGGCTGGAACGGTCAGCCCGTCATCGACCGCAATGTTCACGTCACCCTGCAAAAACATGCCGGGGCGCAATAGTCCGGAAGGAGGTAAATCCACATTGACCGTTGCCACCCGCGATTGTGAGTCCACCACGGGATCGATGTCGCGAATACGGCCTTCAAACTGGATGCGGAGATCGGTACTGGAAGTAATTCGTACGGGCGCACCCATGCGTACGAGTTCGAGTTGCGCCTGCGGCACCTCTGCCTGCAGTTCGAGTTGATTATTACGGATGAGGGCAAACATCGGCTGCGACCCAGCCGAGACATCGCCAATACGGGCAATCTTGTCAGCGATTGCACCACTAGCCGGTGCCAGCACTTTGGTTTGTTGTAGCTGAGTACGCAATCGCACCACATTGGCTTCTTGACTGCGAACGTCGGCCTCAGCACTCGAAATATTTGCTTGAGCCACGCCAATAGCCTCGCGCGCAGTTAGCGCTGCCGTGCGGCGAGCTGTCAGCGCTTCTTGGCTAATCGCTCCCTCTGCCGCCAAAGTTTCGTAACGACGCAACTGCTCTTCAGCCTCCGCCAGACTGGCCTCATCCTGAGCCAGCTCGGCTTGCCGCTGTTTGACGCTAGCTTTTGCTGCTTCCAGCTGCGCCTGTGCCTGCACGATTTCAGCTTGCAGCACCGAGTCATCCAGAAGCGCCAACACTTGGCCTCGCCGAACCTGCTCGCCTTCCCGCACCAAGATCTCGCGCACCTGTAATCCTGAGACTTGCGGTGCAACCTGCAGCAAGTCCACGGCACGCACCGTTCCCGTCACCGATAACGTCTGCGGGATGGAGCTAAACCGTACCTCATCAACGCTGACAGTCAGAGCAGAAGCGGCTGCCACTTCAACCACAGGTGCAACCGGTTCGACCTCGGCTCTGGAAGGCGGACCTGACACGACACGCCCCCCCACAATTGCGATCGCTACGCCCAAACCCATGCCCAGCAGCAAACCACGCCCGCCAGATAACCAACCGCGACGAGAGCGGGCCTGGAGCTCTATGTCATCCCATTCAGAAATGCTTTCCAAGTCCTCTAAAGCTGAGATGGGGCCATTTGCATGAGTTGGAGTCTGGTTGGATTCTTCGACATCTGGTGCAGTGGTTTGCGTCACTGACTCGCCCTCCTGCATGGCACCTGTTGGGCTGCCACCTAAATTTGTTATAAAAACTTAACGATTTCTATTATGCCGTACTCTGTCGCTCGTGAGCCTGCGGTATCGAGCGGACGCATTGACAAGATCTGGTAAGTCGTTTGCAGCGTGGCCAGCCTAGGGCGTTTGAGCGCGATCGCGGGGATCGAGAGTGTCCCGCAGGCTATCTCCCAAAATATTGAACGAAAGTACGGTCATCATGACCAAAAGAGTAGGTGGCACGATTAACCAAGGTTGCAGCACCATCACCGAGGCATTGGTAGCCAGAGAGAGCATGTTGCCCCAGGACGCGTCGGGTTGCTGAATCCCCAGTCCGATCAAGCTGAGCACCGATTCTGCCACGATAAAACTAGGCGCAGTCAGCGTAGCCGAGATAATCACGTATGTGGCCGTCTGCGGCAGCACGTGACGCAACAGAATATGACGCGTACCCGCCCCCGCCGCCCGCGCAGCTTGTACGAAGGTGCGATCGCGCAAGGCCAACACTTGCCCTCGAATGACCCGAGCCAGACCCGCCCAACTGGCGAATCCAGTAATCCCTACAATCGTGACAAACCGCTCGCTGTTGGAAAACGGTACGCCCGTGAACGGATTGGTTTGCAAAACCGCAGCTAAAGCCACCAGTAGGTAAAGCGTCGGAATCGACATGACTACTTCCGCCAGCCGCATCAACACGACGTCAACTGCCCCAGCAAAATACCCAGAGATCCCTCCAATCAACAAACCGATGGGGAACGAAATCGCAATACCGACAATACCCACGAACAAACTGACGCGACTGCCATAAGCCAATCGACTGAAGTAATCGCGCCCCTGATCGTCCGTTCCTAGGAGGTTGACATAAGCTGGCAATGCTTCGTCATTGGTGGCCGCTACCGTACCGAACAGGTGCCGTTCGCCAGGAATCAGACCTAACCAGCGATAAGGCCTGCCTTTAACCAACAGCCGCACCGGAGTCGGTCGCGAGAAATCAATTTCGAGAGGGCGATCGCCCGTCTCCAAATCCACCGGTCCCTGCATCGTCGGATATACGTGAGGACCGAGCCATTCCCCCACTGGCGATCGCCAATACATCTGCGTTGGTGGCAGCAACGAACCGTTACGTTGTAAATCGGTAGAACCATAAGGCGCAACGAACTCAGCTCCAGCGGACGTAGCGTACAGCAGGAGCAATACTAACGCTGCCAGCTGCGCTAAACGATTGTGCCGCCAGTGATGCCATCCTCGATCCACGAACTTTGCTCAAAGCCTGAATTAACTCAGTCTCATCCTGCCACGCTACAAGCCGAGTCTTGCGATAGAAGTTTCAGGCAGCCCTAACAACCATCTCGACCGGTTCGACTAAGGTTTCTTCTTTAATGGCATCAGCCAAATCTTGAAGTTGACGAATGGCCTCTGCTCCCTCCAACTTCATTAGCTCGCGCTCGTCGCGCATTTCCGTCCAGCTAATAGCGCAGTCGGACACCAAAAAGCGCACTAGATGTCCGTCATTCAAACTCACCATGAATGAAGCACTATCAGCTTCCACTCCACAGGTATAACAAGACGCTTCGTAGCCGCGTCGCTCCAACACGATCGCCAACGCCTGCAGACTGACAATTAAGTCGCGCACGAATTGTTGATGCTGGCTCGCAAGTCTCGCAAACATGTCACCCCTCCCCGAGGAATTGGTTTCGTGCAAGTCGGTCGCTTCAATTCCATAGGAATATCTACTCACCACCCTAGCCTAAAGACGCACCGCACGCGACTAGATAGACTGCAACACAGCAGGTCCCTACTTTGAGATTAGGTTGCCCATCTGTCTCGGCTATCCACCACGTCGGTCGCTACTAACTTATCGGCTCTAAGTCCGACACATTACGTACCTTGACACGCAATTTATGTTCGTGTCGAACCTGTAATCGTCTCAGAAGGCATACCTTTATCTGGCCTCTAGAGCAGCATCAACAGCATTCCATCCGGCTACATACCCCTTATCGGGCGACAGATACCACTACATACAGCAGCGCCGCTCGCCATTCAACGTCACAAAAGAAGCGGCAAAACCCTAGCAAGCATCACTAATCCAAAACCTACTGAGAAGAAAATCTAAAGTTTTTAGTAAAAAGTTGCTCGCCATCAATGAGGCGCGCATCGCTTTAACGATGCGCGCCTCAGATAAACGAAACGGAAATAGAAAACAGGAATGGCAACCTCAGCGATCGCTTCTAGCGAAATGCACTGTTCTTCACACTGGGAACGTTAGCTGCAAAGACAGGCGAGCCTTTGGGTGCGGAGGGATTGGTGGTCGAGAACGTCGAGCTCACGCGGAAGTTGCGCAAAGCCAAACCTCCAGGAGTGACGAAACGCTCGTAGGGCACCACGTCCTCACCGAATGCATCCTCGTATTCCTTACTGTCGATCACTGAATCGACAGCAGCGTAGAACCCTTGCTTGGAGGCAATATCGAACAGCGGGTTCATTTCCTGGCGTCCGTAGGTGGGCCGACCTAACAAACGGCGGTGGATGTACTCTAGAGCCTTAACAACGTAGAGTTGCGACCAAAACTTATTACGGAACAGGTCCGATTTAGCCAACAAGCGAATGAACTCACGGACGGAAATCTCGCCGTTTTCCAGTCGGTTCTCAGCAGAAGTCAAACGCTGACCGCTGTAGGGCACGTAGCCGTACACTTGCCGATAGGCCGCTTCAATCACTGCCTGGGTAGAGCTTTCACTACCAGAGATGCTGACGTTGTTCCCCAGCGAACGACTGCGATTCGCGGGCACCTGCGTCAGCTTGAAAATGCGTGGTGTTGCCGCACTCTGCTTGCTATTTCCTGTATTGACTAGAGCCGGACGCTTACCGATGAGTAAACGCTTTACGTCCTTATTAATCAGGGCAGGACGAGAGCTGGGCAGCACCGTGTCGTTGGGGAAAATGGCGCCAAATTGAATTTCCAAGGGATCGTTACCGCTGCCGTAGGCGTGCTGATCGGGCAAGGGGTTCGCGTAGTCAGCAAACAAGGTGACGAATTGCGGGACTTTTCGCTGCGGCGCAGCGTAGTTGTAGAGATCGAATTTCGCGCCCCAGTTAGCGCTGGTTTGCGCCTCAATGCCCAGTCTGCGCAAATAGGGAACGATCTCTTCGCCATAGTAGTCGCCATACTCGCGGCTATCGACTAGAGCGTCGACTAAGGCATTCAGTCCGCCCTTAGTGAGGATGTTGAAATACTTCGAGAACTCCTCAGCCGTTTCGGGTGCGCGTCCCAGGAAATGCTTGAACGCAAGTTCGGTAACGCGGCTATTGGAAAAAGGCTCGTAAAACTGCTTGCGGTAAAGTTCCGACTGCCCCAAACGGCGGATGAACTCCTTCATGGAAATCTCACCGTTCTTCACTTTGGAGTCCAAGTAAGACACCGACTGACCGTAAGCACGCTGAATGTCGCGCTCGAAAACTTGCCGATATGCAGCCTTGAGAACGCCCGCCTTTTCGACGGCCGACAGCCCCGTCTTCATGGCAAAAACCGAAGCCTTTTCTGACGCAGCATTGTAAATTTGCGGCAGCTGAAGTCCCTGCAGCTTGACCCCGGTAGAGTCTTTACGCTGACGGAATTTGGGGGAAGGAGCGGGAGCCTGAAACTCAGTGAGAGCGACATCAAAGTACTGCGCAATAATGGCAGTTGCCTCTTCATCTGCGCGAAAGTAATTGAGCGCTGCCTGCTTCATTTCGCCGATCGCGACTAGCGTGGCATCAGTGGAGCACGCGTCTTCGATAATCTCCCGCAGACTACGGGTATTAATCGCCAAAATGCTGGGATCTCCTGCTGCGATCGCATAGCTGATGTAGCGCAGGAACCAAGCCATATCCCGCAGCGACTTTTTCATGTTGGCTTCGCCGTAGGTCGCGATTGGGATGGGGCGGAAGTTAGGGGGAGTGGGGACGCCACTAGCGCTGAACAATTCGCGAATTAGGTTGGCAAAGCTGCCGCCCGACTCGATAAAGTATTGCGAGTCCAGGGCTTCGTCAACGGGAGATTGGTCGAGGTAAGAGATGGCGCCACCGCCGGAAAAAATGCGGTTGGCCGCACGACCGACAATCGACTCATAATTGGCCGAAAGGACACCGACTACGAGCAAACGCTTTTCACCGGAGTTATAAAAGTCGGCCAGGCGCTCTAGCTCGGTAGAAGCCAAATAGCGATCCTGTTGTTCCGCTTGCGTAATGGTCGATACCGGAACGGTTTGATAGAGGCGAGGACGGGAAACGACGCTGCCGGCCGATGCTTGAATACCCATCGAGAAGTAAACTCCCTTGTTATCGCAAATGGCTGATATGAAAACGCGTCCGGTCGCGATCGCGTAGGCAAAAGGCAGGCTCGCCCCCGATCCCAGACAGACTTTAGGATACAAGTGCTCGCGGGCGCGCTCGCCCCCTTTGTTGCAAGATGTAACAAAGCTTGGCGATGAGGTGGGATCGTCTGAGGAGGCCTGACGCTAGGCTGAAAGCGCTTGTCACCAGCATTTCCCGAACGACCGCTCAGTGCTTCACTGCGGCACAATAGTTGCTAGCACCAAGGCGATCGCCTCCGTCCATTCCACCACCGCTCCGTAGGTATCGCCCGTATGGCCGCCGAGTTGACGGTAAAACCAATAGCCCGTTGCCCCAGCCGCGATCGCGCATCCGCCGGTCCACAGACAGACAGACAGCAGAACTGGAGATCTCCATCCCCATCCCAGAGACAGTACGCTCAAGACCGCCGTTGCGGGCCAGATATCTGGCAGGCTCGTCGAATCTTTCAGGAAACGACCTTTGCCGCGCTCCTTTAAGTAGGGATAGAACGCGATCGCCAGCAGTTGTCCCCAGCGCCCCCATGCAGGTACGAGCACCAGCACGATCCAGGCGGGAATGAGAGCCACGTGAGCGATGGCGACCACTTTCAATAAAATCAGAACGATGGCTGAGATCGCGCCAAAGGCACCCGTATAGCTATCTGCCATCACCTCTAAGCGTCGTTTTAAAATCTGGCGATCGTCGGGATCGACGGTAGCAATGCTCAGTCCGTCAGCAGCATCCATCACGCCATCGACGTGCAACCCTGCGGTTACGACCAGCCAAACCACGACTAGTAGTACGGCTCTGACCAGATTAGGAACCCAGTGCGTCAAAACGACATGGCATCCTGCCAATACCAGTCCGACGGCCAGACCTACCCCCGGCGCCCAACGAGCAATGCCCTTGAAGTCGAGCGCGCCCGTTGCTGATAGGGGAAGGCTAGTGTAAAAGGTAAGCGCGGCGAGAAATTGACGCATTGCAAGCCGAATGCAAAGTGTTGAACCGATCGCTCTCACACTCTAAAGGCTGGCGCAGGCGCTCGCGTCGCAGTCAAGCTCAGCACCAAGGATTCCAGATACAAATAATTTCAGATAGGGTTGCCATGGCTGGCACGTTCGTCACCCAACCATTAGCACTTTCTCCAAAGGCGGCCGCAGTATCATCTAGCTCTGGGACCGAACTTGCCTACGGCTGGTACTCCTTTTCGTGCGCCGATCGGATCGAACCCAAATGCTGTACCGAGCCCGTCGGTCTCAAAGCCGGGCACTATCTCGAAAAACAGCTTCTAAATCCGGAGAATTCGGCTCCTGTTTCAGACTCCGATATGGCATCGAACTCTCGTGCTCATCTTCCGGAATCCTCAAATACCCTAGCCAAACCGGACGAGGAGGACTAGTTTCCGTGCGCGTGCCTTTCTCTGCCAGTACCACTGACATGACACAAATGCCCGATTGTTTGGGCGAAGTCATTCAAACCAGCACCATCGAATATGTGGCTCAATGCTTCTCGTCGGACGAACTTAAATTTCCGACCATGCCTGCGCTTGGGAGTTGGGTGCGGTCGGCAGATGGGGAGAGCAATCGCGATATTTTTGGCGTTATTTGCTACGCCACCACCGTCCCTGTCGACTCGATGCACCGCGCTCGACCTCTCGGACTGACACCAGAACAACTGCAGGAGCAGCAACCGCAAATTTTTGCCATGCTGCAAACTGAGTTTCGCGTTGCCATTGTCGGCTTCGAGTCAGAAAGCCACCGAGATTGCGGCTTACCTCCACAATATTATTTACCTCCTCGTCCGCCTCAGCTGCACCAAGCCGTCTTTCGCTGCACTGCTGCTGATATCAGTCGATTCTGTAGTTCGCTCAAATTTTTGCGCACCTTACTCGGTGTCCAAGGTATTCCGGCCGACGAACTGGTAGCGGCCACGATTCGACAGGGCTATGCGGCAATCGTCCAGCAACCGGAAACATCCGAACGAGATGCGCGGCAATGGCTCGTAGGAGTGGGCCGCGAATTAGCTCTACAGCTAAAAGATGATTACGATCGCCTCCGGGCTATTCTCCAAAAAATTGAACTTTATTAAGTTTCAGGTCGATTGAATTGAAGAATTATTGAGCCGCCTCAGGATCTCCAAATGCTGGTGCTAGCCTGAGCTTCAAGATGTTGCTTGAAATGTGAGGGCTCATACATGTCCGAACGACCTAATTCCGACCTAGCGAGCAAATGCATTTCAGCAGGCATCGGAGCAGCTGTCGCGACGACCTATGCGGCCGCACGAGGTCAATCTTTGCTCGGGTGCTTGTCGATTATGTGTGCTGCAATCGTATTTGCATTAGTTTTAGACGAACTCGGTCTTGTCGGGAGTTGAATCATCCCACTTGAATCAAACAAAGTCTCCGACGAGTCTTGAATGTTGAAAAGTCTTAAATAAAGTCGAGTAGCTAGACTTAGGAGCGCACTCGATCGTTCCACTGATCGGGGGTATAGGTTTGTAGCTGCAAGGCGTGAAGTTCGCCAGTATCGATGTGGGTTTGAATGCCGGAGTAGACGAGGCGGTGCTGCTGAAGCATCGTCAAACCAGCAAAGCGCTCGCTCACCACGACAGCCTGCAAGTGTTCGCCATCTCGCAGCGGGTCCAAAACTTCGACAGTAGCCCCCGGCAATGCCGTTTCAATCAAAGTTCGAACAGTTTGAGGTGACATCACGACTGCCAATACCTCCTAGAAAAGTCTATTGCCAGCATCACCATAAACCAAGGCGCGATCGCTACTTACGAATACGCTTAAATCACTCCGGATCTCATTTCCAAATGCAATACAGCCTCGACCAATTTGGGCACCGCCGATGCGGCCCACAATCCTTCTGCCAGCCGCTCAGAACGCAACTGAACGTGTAGCTCGCACTGCCCCACCAATCCAGTCATGGTCAACGACAGCAGTTCAGTATTGCGCTCTAACGTTAGGGTTTCTAATGCCATCAGCTCGGTCGCGGCCATTCGCATCGCTGCGGCCAAATGATGCAGCCCGGCAACAAAATCTCGCCATTCAGCTTCAGTTAACTCGAACGCCCAAGTGTCTCCTCCCACCAAAGCACAGTAAGGCAGTTTCCCTGGTAACCACCCCACTCGCCAACCGTCACCGTGCAAAAAATCCGAATCGCGCTCAAAAAATTCAGTCATGCATTATGAGAAATCTATAAGGATTCAAAGCAGCTGGTCAGCACTACCACGGGCTGGTAAGCGGGGTGACTGCTCGAGTTCAGAATCAACTGCTGTAGGTGTGTCTTCGCTCGTACTGGGTTCGACCTCAGCAGAGCCAGCCAGATCCAGCGATTGAAAGTTCACATCAACGTCAAATGCCTTAAAAATGGCAAGCAACAGAGCTTCGCGCTCCTCCCGCGACAAGTTTTGTACGATTTCGCGATCGCGTTGGTGCGGATTAACCGTGAGAACGTTAGCGCTAGGGTACACGCCCGCGTACATAGGCTCATTTAAATCGAGATAATCAGCCAACGTCAGTTTCCAGTCCAACCTGCTGCGAGGAGAACGTCCCTGCGTGTGAATGTGATAGGCCAACATGCGTCTTATTAAAGTGTTTTGCGGCTCCGCTCCATCACCAGAAACATAGGTATTTTCTGATGGAAAATTTGGGAGCTCAGCATAGATTACCTCTGCAGCTTGCTGAATCCGATTGGTCTGAGCCTGCAGCGGAGTGCCCCCCTTAGCAATCAACAAGAGCAACGCTACCGAAGGCATTGCGATACGCGCCCAAACAAGGAACGAGCTATCGTTAAGACGAGCAAATCGCATGAGTACCAGTAGCTATACATTTAAACTTGTGGCAAGCATAACTCAAGCTCTCTCACTCCTGAGTTTTGCATCTCTGGCACTCGCCACCAGCCCTACATTTTAGTGCGACCTTCTTCTAATAAATGTCATCAGGGAGTTCTTCGCGATCGTTAGCGTCCTCGCCCACCTGAGTGATGGTCGAACTCTTCCAAGACAGCCGGGCTTGCTCGCGATTGAAGCGGGTCTCGAAATCACCATTATCCAACGACCACACCCACAGACCTTCGGCCAGACTGAGAAGCCTGGGCACATAGCTGAAAATCTTTAGCCAAATCGATGGCGCAAACACTAGCAACCCGACGCCAAAATAGATGCCCGCCCAAATCCATTGCCGTAAATACAGCCTTTGCACCCCTGGTAGAAACACGCCAGCGATCGCCAGAGCTGCCAAAATCAGCTTGACAAAGCGAGGTCCATCCTCCGAACTCCTAGTACTTTTGACGTCTGTTGCCGCTGGGTCGTCTCGTTCATATGACATGACTCATTCCTCTTCGCGCGACATCCCCGGCCTTATTTTTACAAAACTTCATTTTCCACTCATCTGCGAATGCAGCGTGAAACAATATGAGCGTACAAGTCGCTAGCGTTTCCCATCACAGTCATTCCACTCAGAAAGCTTCTCCACGCCTTGAGTAATAATACTCAAGCGACCTGCGAGACTTCTGAGGGAATCGTTGTTACTCTTGATATTTCGTAAAAATCTGGTTATTTGTAGATGATACGTTACAAAGCTCTTTTACACCCCAGCATTGATTGGAGAGGATAGCCTCATGACCATTGCAATGGGTCGGAGCCAAGTCCAGCGCAGCTTTTTTGATGTCATGGACGACTGGCTCAAACGCGACCGCTTCGTTTTTGTCGGCTGGTCCGGCCTGCTTCTGTTCCCCTGCGCCTACATGGCCCTGGGCGGCTGGCTCACCGGCACCACCTTCGTCACGTCCTGGTATACCCACGGACTGGCAAGCTCCTATCTCGAAGGGGCTAATTTCCTGACCGCAGCTGTCTCTTCCCCCGCTGACAGCATGGGTCACTCCTTGCTCCTGCTCTGGGGACCTGAGGCTCAAGGTAATTTCACCCGCTGGTGCCAAATCGGCGGCCTCTGGTCTTTCGTCGCTCTCCACGGCGCTTTCGGCTTGATCGGGTTTATGCTCCGTCAGTTCGAAGTGGCTCGCCTGGTGGGCATTCGCCCTTACAACGCCATCGCGTTTTCGGCTCCGATTGCCGTGTTCGTGTCGGTGTTTTTGATGTACCCCTTGGGTCAGTCGAGCTGGTTCTTTGCCCCTAGCTTCGGCGTGGCTGGCATCTTCCGATTCTTGCTGTTTTTGCAAGGGTTCCACAACTGGACGCTCAATCCGTTCCACATGATGGGCGTGGCGGGTGTTTTGGGTGGCGCGCTGTTGTGTGCGATTCACGGTGCGACGGTGGAGAACACTCTGTATGAAGACCAAGAGGGTGCCAATACTTTCCGTGCGTTCGAGCCGACTCAGGCAGAAGAGACGTATTCGATGGTGACGGCGAACCGTTTTTGGTCTCAGATTTTCGGGATTGCGTTTTCCAACAAGCGTTGGTTGCACTTTTTCATGTTGTTCGTGCCCGTGATGGGGTTGTGGATGGCGTCGATTGGCATTGTCGGTTTGGCCTTGAACTTGCGTGCCTATGACTTTGTCAGTCAGGAAATCCGTGCGGCGGAGGACCCAGAGTTTGAGACGTTCTACACCAAGAACATTCTGCTCAATGAGGGGATTCGGGCTTGGATGGCGCCTCAGGACCAGCCTCACAAGCATTTTGAGTTTCCTGAGGAAGTTCTGCCTCGCGGTAATGCTCTGTAAGCATCGTCGCTTGACTTGCTCACTTGCCCCGCCCCGTGCGGGGCTTCTTCGTGACCGTATTCCGCTTACGATAAGTCTGTTACGGCTGTCCTCATTTCATGACCAGTCCCAGTACTCAGCCCCGAACTTGGCGCGAACAATTAGCTGCTTATCTCGATCCGTTTGAGACGCGATTGGGCATGGGGGTGAATGTGGCGATCGCGATCTTGGCGATTGCTTTCTCAGTGCTGTTTGTGGTCGAGACTTATCCCGTGAGCTCTGAGATCCGAGCTTGGCTGAAAGATATCGATACGGTTATCTTGATCGCCTTCAGCATCGAAAACTACGCAGCAAACTAAAATAGCGAATAAAGCGCATATCCAAAAATCCCGC
>JBCBVC010000029.1:0-35312 GCA_039817845.1 Cyanobacteria bacterium J06642_2 | reverse complement strand
GACTGGCTTACCGCAAGCTGCTTGATTACGGCACTATCGCTGCCTAAAACTGTCCGGAGTATTGGGGTGATACGACTGTACGAAAATATTACGGGTGACAGGCGAAGACATGACAATTGCCGTTTCAGTTGGCCCATAGCTGCTCAGTTGACCGATGAGAGCTTCTAGTTCGGAGATTGATGGCGCGATGACCTTGAGCACGAACGACTCGCGCCCTGTGACGTGATGACATTCCAACACCTCCGGTAGCGCTTCGAGTGCTTGAATCAGACGGGGATAGCTTTGAGGAGTTGTCGATAGCCGCACGAAAGCTGTCAGCGTGTAGCCGAGCGTTGTGGGGGAGATCGCCGCTCGATAACCTGTGATGACTCCCATCTCTTCTAGCCGTCGCACCCGCTCTGAGACTGCGGGCAACGACAATCCCACTCGCCGTCCTAGTTCTGCAAATGACAAGCGCGCGTTAGCCTGCAGCTCTTGCAGTAAATGTAGACTAATTTCGTCAAGCGTCATCTTGCAATCTAAAGTCATAGGTTAAAAATATCTTCGATCAGAAATATTTGTCGAGATATTGCCATAGATATTGCCTGTATCTTCAAGTTTTAGCTTCATACAATTGGGCTGGTGACATGCGCGGAGATGAATGAAATGCTAGGAGACGCCTTTCGAGATGGCGTGTCTTGGGGATTAATGCTAGCCATTCCCTTTGGCCCAATCAGCGTGCTCTGCATTCAACGCACCCTGGCCAGCGGTCGGATTGTCGGCCTGGTGTCGGGCTTGGGGGCGGCTACTGCTGACGCCGTATATGGATACATCGGGAGCTGGGGATGGTTGACATTAGCCTCAACCCTGGCTGAGAACTCATCGATATTGCGTGCGGCTAGCGGAATTACTCTGTGCGTTCTCGGCTGGCACCTGGGACGTTCGCTTCCACCCCGACTTCATGCTGCCAAGAAGGAGAAAACGTACGACAGTCTGGTTTGGACCTATGGCTCCACATTTGTTCTAACTCTGGCAAATCCCTTCACGGCCATCACCTTTGTTGCCTTGTTTCTGGGCAAAAACGGCACGAATACTAACGTTTCTAGCTTGAGTGCTGCTGTCGCGGTGCTTGGGGTATTTATCGGATCGAGTGTGTGGTGGCTGTTCCTCAGTAGCGGCATCAGTTGGGGACAACGTTGGCTGCAGGAGGAGAGTTGGCGCTGGTTGAATGTGGGGGCAGGGATGTTGGTGTTCGGATATGGCGTGCGTGCGCTCGTAATGTCACTGCGGTAGGTCGGAAATTCTCCTCAAAATTGCGCTTAACACCTAAGCCCCCATAGTTGGAAATCGCTAGGATTGCCATAACTGGGGGATAGCGCAGTACATAGGAGGAGCACGGGTGGCCGGAAAGATTTTGAGACGCAGGAGATCGCGCTGGGGCAAAGTAGCGGCGATCGCGTTGACTGCACTGGCAACTACGGGCTGCGTGCGCTACGAACTAGGTTTGCAGTTTAACTGGATGGGTGGCGGCGAGATTACGCAGGACTTGTCTTGGGATTCGATGCTGGCAGGGTTAGCCAACGAACTGGAAGTGGGCGTGACCGACCAATTGATTGCAGAAGTGGAGCGACGGGCAGAGAAAGTTGAGGGTTCGTTAGCTCGAATATCAGACAGTCACGTTCGGGTGACGATTCCGTTCGATCGCTATTCGGAACTCGAAGAGAAAGTGGACGCATTTATCAACGAGCCTTGGGTGGTATTGCCTGACGCTCAAAGTCAGCTCCTTCCTCAGGCTCCGGTTCAACTTGCATCCAATGCTGCTGCTGCTGAAGTAAATACAGTTTTCTCTAATGAGGGCACGCCCCATGATTCCATTCCTTCGGGCAGGGAGATCGCTCAAGCTACTGTAGCGCCGTCATCAGAATTGGAGATCGACCGGCAAAGTTTTATTTTGATGGATCGCTATATCTTGACCTACGATCTCGATTTGCGCGGAGTGGCAGTGGACGTGCCGGGAGGGCTCTTTTCTCTGTCGATCGATCGCTTACTCGATTTGACGTTTTCACTGCAAACTCCGTTGCGGCCTAGTACTTCTAACGCGACATCTCAGGTGGGCAATCGGTTGACTTGGGATTTGGAAACCGGACGGGTGAATCGGCTGGAGGCTGTATTTTGGTTGCCTAGTTGGATTGCGTTGGTAACTCTAATCGGCGCGACCGTAGCTATTGTTGTGGCGGGATGGGTCTGGTCGGCACGACGGCGGCGCGATCGCGATTGGTTGACGCGGTTGGCAAATAGTGATGATGCGTAGTGTTCGATAACTGACTACTTCTGTGTTGGTGACGTGCGATGACACTTAAAACCTCTGCATGTTGAGGATGGGGTCGCCCAGCCTCAAACTCCCGCGATTGGAGGCCTGACTCCCCCAATCCCCCGCATGGATTTGGAGTAGGAGGCTCGGGGCGCGAAGATGGCAACAACGTAGATATGCCAGCGAGTGAGCGCCCCTGGAGTGCTGCATTTCTATCTTGTATTCAATTTGGTTTGGATAGATCCTAATGCGTAATCATCTTGATAAAGTTAGGTCGATCCAGACCCTAAGCAAGAGGGCGGGCGAGACATTAAGTCCCGCGTGGGGTTAGGCGGTGGCCTCTACGAGAACGCGATTACGAGCTGGATTGATGCTGACCCGACCGTCTGTATCAACATCCAACACCGCAGTGTCACCAGCCTGCAGTTCGCCAGCTAAGAAGGCTTCCGATAAGCGATCCTCCACTAGGCGCGAGATGGCACGGCGCAATGGACGCGCTCCGTAGCTGGGATCGAAGCCTTCCGTTACTAACAGTTCTTTGAACGCGGGCGTAACTTCAATCGAGACGCTCTGAGCGATCGCCAGGTGCTCAGCCACATCTTGCAACATCACGTCAGCAATTTGAGTGACCTCCTCGCGATTGAGCTGGCGGAAGACGATGATGTCGTCCAGGCGGTTGAGCAGCTCGGGTCGGAAGTATTGCTTCAGCTCATCCATCACTACCGTGCGACTGCGCTGATAAGCGGCTTCGGTTTCGTCACCTGAGAACTCGAAACCAAAGCCGCTGCCACCCTTTTCAATCGCGCGCGACCCTAAGTTTGAAGTCATAATTAGTACGACATTCTTAAAGCTGACCGAACGACCTTTGGCATCAGTGAGTCGACCGTCTTCCATGACCTGCAACAGCACGTTGAAGATATCGGGATGTGCCTTCTCGACTTCATCTAGCAAAATGACGCTGTAGGGCTGACGTCGAACGGCTTCAGTTAACTGGCCGCCTTCGTCATACCCGACGAACCCTGGAGGCGCGCCAATCAACTTTGAAGCGCTAGCCCGATCCATGTACTCGGACATGTCGAGCCGAATAAGCTTGGATTCGTCACCAAACGAGCTGGCTGCCAGTGCCTTGGTTAGTTCGGTTTTACCCACGCCCGTCGGTCCAGTGAACAAAAAGCTCGCAATCGGACGGTTGGGGTCGGCCAATCCCACGCGCGATCGCCGCATTGCTCTGGCGACAGCAGCAACGGCCTCTTTCTGCCCGATCACCCGCTGGTGCAGCTCTTGCTCCAGGTGCAGCAACTGGACGGACACCGAGGCGCTCAACTTGGATACGGGGACACCCGTCCAGGCTGATACGACCTGAGCAATATCTTCCTCATCAACGATGGGCTTAGCTGAAGCCGCCATGCCGCTCTCGTCGGCAGGCCTGGCTGCCAGCAGTCGAGCTTCCAGAGCCAATTCCGTCTGACGCAGTTGAGCAGCTTTAGTAAAATCTTGCTCGCTGACAGCAGCTTCTTTATCGACTGTCACCTGGAGCAACTCCTGCTGCAGCTGCTTCTGCTCGGGGGAAAGACGGGCATAACGTAACCGCACCCGCGAGCCAGCTTCGTCAATCAAGTCAATCGCCTTGTCAGGCAAATAACGATCGGCGATGAAGCGTTGTGACAATCGAACTGCTGCATCGAGAGCAGCATCGCTCATGATGACGCGGTGGTGTTGCTCGTAGCGATCGCGCAATCCTCGCAAAATCTCGAGCGTTTCATTCGGGCTGGGCTCGCCCACCATGATTGGCTGAAATCGCCGCGCTAAAGCGGCATCGCTTTCGATGTGTTGCCGATACTCATCTGTCGTAGTTGCACCCAGACATTGGAGTTCACCTCGCGCCAATGCGGGCTTGAGCAAGTTGGCCGCATCGACGCCACCGCGGAGCGTTCCTGCTCCCATCACCGTATGCACTTCGTCGATGACAACAATGATGTTTCCTGCCCGTTTCACTTCTGCAATGAACTGGGTCAGGCGTTCCTCAAACTCTCCTTGAAAACGAGTTCCGGCCACCAACAACGACATATCCAAACTGATGACGCGCTTATCGTGCAGCATCTCGGGTACATCATGATTGACAATACGCTGCGCCAACCCCTCCGCGATCGCGGTTTTACCGACCCCAGGCTCGCCCAACAGAATAGGATTGTTTTTGCGTCGACGTCCCAAAATTTCAATGGCTCGGTTTAACTCGGTCTCACGTCCCAGCATCGGGTCGAGCTTACTGTCAGCAGCTAACTGGGTTAGGTCAGTGCCGTACGAAGTCAGGGCGCTAGTAGCTCGCTCTCCCTGTCGCGCTTTCAAGCCTGCTTCAGATGCGCCCCCCGCCACGACTTTGGCCTGCTCGCGTACGGCATCAAGAGTTGCCCGATGCACAGCAGCCAGATCGACACCTAAATCAATCAGTACCTTGGCGGCAACGCTGTTATCAACTCGAAGCAAGCTGAGCAAGATGTGCTCGGGCGTGATGAACGTTTGACCGAGTTCGCGAGCCTCCTGGAGCGCTCGCTCCAACACCTGCTTGGTCCTAGGAGTGAAGGGAATTTCGGCTTCATTTGCGGTGTTTGCACCGCGCCCGGTCATCTCTAGCACTTTGGCGCGGACTACCTCTAACGACGCACCCGCCGCGTGCAAGACATTAGCCGCTGGGTTAGAGTCTTCTGCTAGCAGTCCCAGCAGCAATTGCTCGGTACCGACAGAACCGTGACCCTGACGCCTCGTCTCTTCTTGAGCTGCAGCAATTGTGGCAATCGCCTGATTGGTGAAGTATTCAAACATGGCAGGTGTCCTATGGCATGAGAGCGCGGGTAGGGCGGGAAATTGATGCAACTGCTGGCAAGGCTGAAAAGGCGATGAGAGGTGACAGAACTCACGAGACTTTCAAGCCTGCATATGAATTTTTATGTATTTAGATTAATCATACTGTAGCGGTGACTTTGCTGCTTGAGAGTGAGGAAAGCCGTAATTCTGGTAGGAAAGTTTTGCGCTATGAGCAGGAAGAAGTTCTCCCAAGTAGCAACATGCCAGCGATGTCAGCGTGCGTTCGTACTGTCATCGCAATCCCGCGAGGTGAGCGTATTTGCCGGTCACGGACGGCTTCGACACGGCTTCTTCATGCTGGTGTCACGTCAATGTCGCATCGGCTGCCTAGGGTGAGAGGGCAGTTGGGAGACGTAGTTACATGAAACGCAAAGCTCAGCAAACTTTGATGGCTCTGGCCTTGGTCGGTAGTGGTGTCGGGGGCGGCTTGTGGATCTCAGAACTCGCCAACGCAAATGCGATCGCTCAGACTGCACCCGAGGCCATCGTTGCTCAGGCAGTTCCTTCCGGCCCCAGCAGTTTTGTGGCTGACGTGGCCGAGCAGGTGGGACCAGCGGTTGTCCGTATCGACACTCGGCGTCGAGTGGCTTCTCGAAACGGACAACCACCGTTTGACGATCCGACGTTCCGCCGCTTTTTCGGTGAAGGTCGCGAGTTTCGCCAGCGCGGCTCGGGCTCGGGATTTATCATCAGTGCTGACGGCAAGATTGTCACCAATGCTCACGTGGTTGAGGGTGCAACCGAGGTAACCGTAACCCTGCGGGACGGTCGCACGTTTTCAGGCACTGTGAAAGGTGCCGATCCGGTGACCGATATCGCTGTGATTGATGTCGATGCGAACGACCTGCCCACGGTAGATTTGGGCATTTCTGATGCCGTGCGTCCCGGAGATTGGGCGATCGCGATCGGTAACCCTCTCGGTCTTAATAACACCGTTACCGCTGGCATCGTCAGCGCTGTGGATCGCTCTTCTAGTTCAGCCGGTGTGCCCGACAAGCGCGTTGCCTTCATCCAAACCGATACAGCCATCAACCCCGGCAACTCGGGCGGCCCGCTCTTGGATGCGTCCGGTCGCGTAATTGGGGTGAATACCGCCATCATTCGCGGCGCTCAGGGGGTAGGGTTCGCTGTTCCTATCGATACGGCTCAGCGCATCGCCCAGGAGCTGGATGAAAACGGCAGGGTGGAGCATCCTTATTTAGGCATCCAGATGATTGGTCTGACACCAGACATTCAGCAGCAAATCAACGAAGACCCGAATAGCGGCATCGTAGCCAACAGCGATCGAGGTATTCTCATCCGTCGTGTCGTACCTGACTCTCCCGCAGATCGCGCTGGGCTGAGGGCAGGAGACATTATTACCAGTATTGACGGTCAGGCTGTAGAAACTGCCGATCGGGTTCAGCAGCAGGTATTCCAAACTTCGGTGGGGACTACGCTCGAGCTAGAAGTCGATCGTAACGGTCGCAATGAATCGTTGCGGGTGCGCACGGGTAGTTTCCCTAACGCCTAACCACCACTCTCCAGCTTTCATCAAGCTATCAAGAACGAATGCCGCACGCGAACCCTACATCGCCGTGCGGTTTTTTTTGCGAGCATCTCGCAGGGCGTCGATGGGAGCGAGGTAATCAGCTTCGCTCTCCTGACCGACACGGCAGGCTTCGCGATCGCACTCCAGCAAGTCGTCACCCCAAATCACTTTGCCAACATCAATAGCTTCGCCACAATCCGGTTTCCAATCGCGGCTGACAAATTTGCGATCGCAATCCACCACCGCCCCGTCAAACAGATGACCGATGCAGAAGTACACGTCCTGAAGCACCAGAGGAACAGACGGACGGTGCAATTGCCCTCGCGAATTTGGACTGCGAGCCTTGTAGGTCGCGCGTGGGAACAGTCCGTAGAGATTTTTTAGCGATGCTGAGATTAAAGGCTGACCTTTGAGATGAGTTTTCTTGAACGCGCCCACCGAGAGCCGACAGTCCACCTCTTGCAGCAATTTGGGAGCCTTCATCGTCTGAAATCGGACGATTTGCGGCGACAGATTGGGATATTCAATGCATTCCAATGCATCTGCATCGAGGAGCTGCATACCCTCGTCGAGCAGATTATAAAATCCGTGTTTTCCAGCAATATCCACTAATGATGCTTTGGAACAAACCCCTTCTACCATCAGGATCTCAGCGCTGGGATTGACAGCACGCAGTCCGCGCAATATCCGACCGAGGACTTCTATACTGACCGTAACCGGAGCCCCAACTGGATAGCCTAAGTTCGGTTTAACGAGAATGCGTTTCGCAGTGTAAGCGATCGCAGGTGGTTTGTAGGCAAAGTCTTCAGTGTTAACAACGCAAGTAGTCATTATGCGAGCGAGGGTAGCGGGGCCGCAATCAGCATAATCGGAGAGATGCGATCGTCGTTACGCCTACCACAGCCAACGCATAAGCTCCTGCGTTACGGCAATCTCGACTTTTCCGAATTTGTTGCCGCTGCCGTTCCCAATCTCGACATTTTGAAACTGTGCCGCGAGTTCGATCGCGATCGCAAGGGTCTGTTGTCACTCGAAGAAGCGGTCCACGCGACCGAACGCCTTCAGTTATACGTCGTTCAGCCCAACTACAGTCACTTCTAACCGAGGTCGATCGCGACGGAGACGGACAGATTACCTACTTCGAGTATTTGGGCGCGATCGCCCACATCAACTCTCAATAACGCAACACACATATAAATTCAATAAACATTTGAAAATCTTACTGCTCGAATTCACGCTACCAAGCAGGAACCCAGAAGCGATTGAGAGTTGATAGAACCAAATACTCTATTCGCTCTACTGAAAACTTGTGATTGTCACTTCTTGTGTTAAGTGATACCTGCTGTCGAGGCCAACATAAAAATCTTTAAATTAAACCTAAATCGATGTTCTTGTGCCTTTAAATACATTGGCATCCTCATGAATTTCGCTAGCGTATTAGATAAATAATTAGCATATTAGATACATAAGGAATAACAATTGCTGTTGCAAAATCCCGATTTATCTTGAAGAAAGAAGAGCACGTAATTCTATTGGTTTTCTTGCAAACCGGAGGCTAGTTCCTTGACTGCAACAGTTCCTCAGCCCCGAGAGTCTGCTTCTTCGGCTGGCGAAGTCTTCCTTCCTGCCGAAGACCTTCGCAAAATCAATGCTTATTGGCGAGCCTGTAACTATCTCGCGGTAGGCATGATTTATCTGCGCGATAATCCGTTCTTGAAAGAAGCGATCGCTCCCGAGCATGTAAAGTATCGATTGCTCGGTCATTGGGGTGCGTCTCCCGCCCTCAGTTTTACGTATGTTCACTGCAATCGCCTTATTAAAAAATACGATCTAGACATGATTTTTGTCGCGGGGCCGGGGCACGGCGCTCCTGGCGTTTTAGGTCCTGTTTATTTGGAAGGCACCTATTCCGAAATCTATCCCGATAAAAGCGAAGATGCTGAAGGTATGCAGCGCTTCTTCAAGCAATTCTCTTTTCCGGGTTTCATCGGCAGTCACGTTACGCCCGAAACCCCAGGCTCGATTCACGAGGGGGGAGAACTGGGCTACAGCGTTTCCCACGCTTACGGTGCCATTCTCGATAATCCCGACCTGATTGCTACTTGCGTCGTTGGCGATGGAGAGTCAGAGACAGGGCCTTTGGCAACCGCTTGGCACTCAAACAAATTTATCAACCCCGCCCGCGACGGTGCCGTTTTGCCCGTTTTGAACCTGAACGGCTACAAAATTGCCAACCCGACCATCCTCGCTCGCATTTCCCACGAAGAGTTGGAGTGTTTATTCAGAGGCTATGGCTACACGCCATACTTCGTTGAAGGTCGCGATCCAGCTGAAATGCATCAGAAGATGGCCTCAGTGATGGAGGAATGCGTTCTCAAGATTAGAGATATTCAGAGGGAGGCTCGTGTCCACGGCAAGATCGAGCGGCCGCGTTGGCCAATGATCGTCCTGCGCACCCCCAAAGGTTGGACGGGGCCGCAAGAGGTGGACGGCAAGAAGGTCGAAGACTTCTGGCGATCACACCAAGTCCCGATGGGGGGCATGCAAGACAACCCCGAGCATTTGCGCGCACTCGAAGCATGGATGCGCAGCTACAAGCCCGAAGAGCTGTTTGACGACAACGGGACGCTGATTCCCGAACTGAAAGAACTCGCTCCAGTCGGCGATCGCCGTATGAGCGCGAATCCCCATGCCAATGGCGGTCTGTTGCGTCGCGCGTTAAAAATGCCGGACTTTCGCGAGTATGCGATCGCCTTCGAGACCCCCGGTACGGTGGAATTCGAGAACACCAAAGTGTTGGGCTTCTTGATGCGCGACATCATGCGTGATAACCCCGATAACTTCCGCCTGATGGGGCCGGACGAGACAGCATCGAACCGTCTCCAAGCCGTCTACGAAGTCACCAAAAAGGTGTGGATGGCAGATATCTATCCCGAAGACGAAGGCGGCACTGAGTTATCTCGCGACGGTCGCGTGATGGAGATGCTGAGCGAGCATACGCTGCAAGGCTGGCTGGAAGCTTACTTGCTCACCGGACGCCACGGCCTCTTCCACACCTACGAAGCTTTCGCCCACGTGGTCGATTCCATGTTCAACCAACACGCTAAATGGTTGGATATTTGCCGCAGTCACGTACCTTGGCGACGCTCGGTGTCTTCGCTCAATATTTTGCTGTCTTCCCTCGTCTGGCGGCAGGATCACAACGGCTTCAGCCACCAAGACCCGGGCTACGTCGACTTGGTGACCAATAAGAGTCCTGAGGTCGTGCGCGTCTACTTTCCACCCGATGCCAACTGCTTGCTTTCAGTGGCTAACCATTGTTTCCGCAGCGTCGATTACATCAACGTCATCATTGCGGACAAGCAGAAGCACCTGCAATATCTGACGATGGACGAAGCCATCAAGCATTGCACCAAAGGTATTGGCATCTGGGATTGGGCGAGCAACGATGACTGCGGTATCGAGCCGGATATTCCCGACGTGGTGATGGCGTGCTGTGGCGACATTCCGACGATGGAATCTCTGGCGGCTACGGCAATCATGCGCGAGGAGTTTCCTCATCTCAAAGTTCGATTTATTAACGTGGTCGATCTGTTCAAGTTGATGTCTGCTGGCGAGCATCCCCACGGGATGTCCGATTGGGATTTCAACTCGCTGTTTACGACAGATAAGCCCGTAATCTTCAACTTCCACGGCTACCCCTGGCTGATTCACAAGCTGGTGTACCGTCGCGCTAATCAAGATCGGATTCACGTACGCGGCTACAAGGAAGAAGGCAACATCAACACGCCGTTGGAGTTGGCGATTAACAATCAAATCGATCGCTTCAATCTCGTCATCGACGTCATCAATCGCGTGCCAAAGTTAGGATCGGCGGCGGCTCACGTCAAAGAGCGCATGAAGAATGAAATCATCGAGAGCCTGGCTTATGCTCACGAGCACGGCAAGGATCGCGATGAAATCGTCCACTGGACGTGGCCGGATCCGAACGAGTTCAGCGAGTAACGCGCAGGCGACCGCGTGTTGTTGGGAGTTGTGCGACGAGGCATGCCGTGAATATTCTGGTGCTCAATGCCGGTTCCAGCAGTCAGAAAAGTTGTCTTTACAGCCTCTCTGCGGCCCAACTCCCGGACGTGCCCCCCAAACCCAGATGGGAAGGAGTGATCGATTGGACTGATCGGCCAGGAAAAGCACGGCTCTCGGTCAAAAGCTCGGCGGGCAAGCCTTTAGAAAAGATGCTTCCTTGCGAAGATGCCTCAAATTCAGCCACTCGTTCCGATATCACCCGATACTTGTTAGAAACACTTTGGCAGGGAGAAACAAAAGCGATTGCCTCTCCCGCTGACATTCACGCAGTCGGCCATCGCGTCGTCCACGGCGGTCAAACCTACAGTGAAGCCGTCCGAGTCAATCGGACCGTCAAAGCTACTATCCGAGCTCTGATTCCACTAGCTCCAGCCCACAATCCCGCTAATTTGGCTGGAATCGAGATTACAGAAGCGCTTTTGGGGCCTGACACACCTCAATTTGCTGTCTTCGACACGGCTTTTCACAGTCATCTGCCCAAGGCTGCAGCGGTCTACCCTGGCCCCTATGAATGGCTAGATTGGGGTATTCGTCGCTATGGATTCCACGGCATCAGCCACGAGTACGTCGCTTATCGTGCTGCTGCGTTGCTAGGGCGATCGCTTGCCGAGCTCAAACTCATTACCTGTCATTTAGGTAACGGCTGCTCTCTTGCTGCGATCCGAAACGGCCGCAGTATCGACACGACAATGGGATTTACGCCTTTAGAAGGCTTAATGATGGGCAGTCGCTCCGGTTCGGTCGATCCAGGGATATTGCTGTACTTGATGCGCGATCGCGGAATCTCGCCAGACGAGTTAGATATGATGCTCCACCAACAATCCGGATTAAAAGGACTTTCCGGTATTTCCAACGATCTGAGGACGATTCAGAAGGCGATCTCCGAGCGCAACGAACGGGCGAAATTAGCCTTTGACGTCTACATTCATCGAATTCGGACTGGCATTGGTGCCATGCTCGCGAGTTTAGATGGACTGGATGCTCTGATTTTCACCGCAGGAGTTGGGGAAAATAGTGCGGAGGTGCGCGCGAACGTTTGCCAAGCCTTTCGTTTTTTAAATCTGGAACTCGACAGCCAACTCAACTGCTCTCATCCTCGCGATCTGGATATTGCAACATCAGAATCTCAAGTACGCATCTTGGTAGTTCAAACTCAAGAAGACTGGCAAATTGCAAGCACGTGTTGGCGGAAAATCAATCAACGAGAAAAATATCGACTCGGTTCAGCTTCTGCCCTAGGTAATGGAGATGTCGATCCCTTGCTGGTGAAATAGAGGTCGTAATCGTTCAATGTCTCCGAGCAGAAGCACCCCAACCCACTGGCATCAGCACCTCCAAACTTGCACGGCCAGCTTGCCCCCTACTAGTCGAGCGGGTCAGGTGCCTCCAGGCTCAGATAACCTCAATGAGCCAACACATATAACTCTTGACGTTTTGGTTTGAACTTGAAAACACTGAGCACGACTGGGGTCTGGATAGCCAAAAAGGTCCTAAGCAGCTTGACGACTGCTTAGAGGCGGAATTTGCCAACGATGAACCCGATCGCGATCGCGACAGTCTAACCCTATATATACGCAGCCATAAGACCGATGCTGCGTACCTGTAGGAGATAGACGCATGTACCTCAATCGCAGAACGACCCTCGTCATTTTGGCCGCAGCTGCAGCTGTTTCAGTGCTGGCACCCGTCGCTGGTGCCCAATCTGTCCCCAAACGGGGCGGTCCCGCAAAATTGGCTGAAGAGTTAGATTTAACGACCGAGCAACAAGAGCAAATCGAAGTCATTCGCGCGCAACAACGCGAGCAGAGAGCAACCGTTCTCACTGCCGAGCAGCAAACCCAATTGCAGGCAGCTCTTGATGCTGGCGACCATCCCCGTCACGCAATGCGCAGCCTCGATTTATCTGAGGAACAAAGAAGCCAACTAAGATCGCTGCACCAGTCCGGTCGGGACAGCATCTCAGCCGTATTGACTGAAGAACAACGCCAGCAGTTAGCAGACAAACGAGCGGAGCGCCAAGATCGCCGTCACCGCAACGCATTCTAGTCAGAGTTTCCATATCTGGCGCTGGTAAGGCGGAGTCAGGGCGGTGGGCTCCGCCTCAACGCGCGAAATACAGAATGACGACCTGCACGCAACCGACGACAAAGCCTAATAATCCGCCGAGATTGACGATCGCTTGAAGCTCGCGGCGCACGATGCCTTGAATGGCCGATTCCAGATTTCGGGGCGAGGTGGCGTTGACTCGATCGACGATCACTTGATCGATATTGAGGATGGGAATCACTTGCGTCATCAGCGATTCCAGATCGCGATCGAGATAGCGTTTGAAAACTAAAGCCAAGTCGTCAGCAATTTGAGGAAGCGCCTGCTGCAAAACTTCTGATTTTTGCAGGCGACCGAGAATCAATTTGGCCGCATCTTCCCAGTCAATGGAATCGCTCAACCCCTGCAATACTGACGGGCCCTGCGATCGCAAATAGCTGCGCACTGTTTCGCGCATGGATTTGCGCAACTGTCGCACGGTGTGCACCGGCAACGTTTGCAGCGATAGATTTTGAATCAGCTCGGTGAGGCGGCGATTGGCGCCAATATCTCGCAACAGATCTTGGAGAATCTTTTCGGTCGTGGTGGGTTCCTCAATGCAGTAACTGCGCAGGCGAGTGAGGGCATTACGCAAACCAAAGACATTGGCGACCACCCAGTACGTACCAGTAGCGCGTTCGCGAAATCCCTCGTCAATGGCAGCAATATTGCGATCGGTCAGCACGTCAATCACACCCTGGCGAATGGCACTGGGAGGCAGAGCCTGTTCCCAGATCCACCCAGATACAGACCCCGCTTGGTCAGCCGACAGCCGTAGATTTAGCAAGACGTCGTCAAAAATACGATTGAGTTGCTCTTCCAGAAATGTTTCTTGCCGCGCCATCACCTTCAGCAAGCGCGGTAGCGATTCGCCAAACCAATCGTGCAAAATACGACCCAGCACGCGCGCCGTTTGCTGTTGCTGTTGAGGATCTTGCAGGCGATCGACTGCCAAACGCAGCAGCCAGCGAATGCTCGCTTGCAGGCGTTCCAGGGCAAGTAACCGCCGGGCTAAATTTTGTAGCTCAGCAGGAGTCAGTAACGACCCCATGATTGTGTCCGAGATTTTTTTGGCCAATCGAGCTTGATTTTGGGGAATCAGCCCCGGTGTAAATGGGAGCTTGCGGCCCAAAACGCGATATTCGCGATAAGGCCGAAAAAGCATCTTAAGCGCCAGATCATTGGTAAAGTAGCCAATGACCAATCCCAATAAAGGGGGCAGTACGAACGTCCACCAACTCAAGCTGATACCCAGCCCCGCGAATGCTCAAGTCTCGGTCTAACTGTCCGTGCTGTCGTCGAGTTGAGTGGGCAATCCCGACTGCACTTCTTCAGAATTCGCGTCTCCACCAGCGCTGTCGCTCCGCCCGTCAGGATGGGCGTCAGCTTCAATTGCAGCAGCTTCAATTTTGGCTTCGAGCTCAGCATCGAGCATTTCGACCTTAGGACAGTCGTCAGACACTAACAAATCTCCGGGAGTTTGAGCGTGCTTCGGAATGGTCGAAAGGCGCTGAGCGATCGCGCTGATCGCGTCCAGACGCACCATTTCTTCCCACGCACAAATTTCATCTTCGTCTTCAGTTTCGTGGCGCACCAAGACGATATCGCCTTCAATATCGAGAATCCGCACTCGTTCTAACCAGGAACCGCGATCGCGTAGAAAAATCCAAACTTCTTTTCCTTCCCGAGCCAGTTGATAGATCTTGCGCTCCAACATGATCGACTCCTGTAGCTGGCACGCGAGCCTCAAACATCCGAGGGTCTCGGTCGGACTCGCTCTTTGCAAAACGTATGGTTTTATCTTAACGGCTGATGCTGCGTATGAAAGGAACGGTCTTGAGCCGGAACCGCCCCACGATCTCGCTCATTGATGCACAGCGTAGAATCGACGCAGACTAGACAAAAGGCTTGCCAGCCCGAGCCACCGACAAGCCTCGCAGTTTTGCAGTTAGTCATTAATCGAGCGCGAAACTAGCTACGAGCATAGTCATCGCTGAAGCGCACGATATCATCTTCGCCCAAATACTGACCGTTCTGAACTTCAATTAATACCAGCGGAATCACGCCAGGGTTTTCGAGTCGGTGCTTAGTACAAGGAGGGACGAACGTGGACTGGTTGCGGGAGAGCACGGTTTCAGCTTCACCACAAGTTACTCTGGCCGTACCAGACACCACAATCCAATGCTCGCTGCGATGGTAGTGCATCTGTAGGCTGAGACGGTGGCTGGGGTTAACCACGATGCGCTTAATCTTGTAGCCCGACCCTTCCTCCAACACTGTGAAGGTACCCCACGGACGCTGCTCGGTGGCCGCACTCAGCCTATCTTCAGCTATGTCCGCTGGAGTCAGCGGTGCTTCCTTTACCGAAACCTCTACCATTGCGTCATCCTCCTTAAAACTCACGCGAATCGAAAGACTGCCTCAATGCTGAGGTCGAGCATCTCAAGCCGAAACCCAGTATCAGAGTACCCACCTCTGAGCGCAAAAATACCATACCATTCATCCATTATGGCCGATTATATTCATGCGTTCTGTAGTGGTTAACACCCACCTGCAATTGCTGGAATGATACTGACTTCGTCTCCATCTTTCAGTGCTGTTTGGGCCCCATCGAGAAACCGAATATCTTCATTATTGACATAGAAGTTAACAAAACGGCGCAATTCTCCCGCATCGTCGCAAAGACGGGCCTTGATGCCCGGGCAAGACGACTCTAATGATTCCAATAGATCCTGGATAGTCGAACCATCGCAATCCAGTTCGGCTTGGTTGTTTGTTAGCTTTTGCAGCGGAGTGGGAATGAGAACTTTAACAGCCATACCAAATTCCAAACAGGTCAGAGAGTGAGGCGTCACCTATTGGACTCTACAGGCGTTAAACGCATGTATTGGCAACATTGAGCCCCAAGAGCTTGTCACGCTCAAGACGTCAGTCAGACAGCCACCTCTTGCCAGTCGAGACGATCCAGCGCAATAGCGCGTTCGAGAGCGTGCTCGAAACTATCCAGATTTGGCGTGATGGTCAAAGGATGACCGACGTGGGGTTGAATAGCTTCTTGGGTTTTGAGCCCATTTCCCGTGATGTAGACGACGGTGCTGGCGTCGGGGTCGAGCTGACCGCTGTCGGCTAATTTCTTTAAAACTGCGACAGTGGTACCGCCAGCGGTCTCAGTAAAGATGCCTTCCGTTTCTGCCAGCAGCTTGATGCCTTCAATAATTTCAGCATCGGTCGCAGAGGCGATTGCGCCATTGGTCTTACGGGCAATGTCGAGGGCGTAGATTCCGTCAGCCGGATTGCCAATTGCGATTGACTTTGCAATCGTGTTGGGGCGTACAGGCGTGACGAAATCCCGACCTTCAGCAAAGGCACGAGCAATGGGAGAACAACCCTCGGCTTGAGCTCCATAAAAACGCACGGACTTATCAGCCACCAAACCTGTTTTCACGAACTCTTGGAATCCTTTGTGGATTTTTCCGTAGAGCGAGCCCGAAGCGAGTGGCGCCACGATGCAGTCGGGAAGTTGCCAGCCCAGCTGCTCGGCTACTTCAAACGCTAGCGTCTTGGAGCCCTCAGAATAATAGGGTCGCAAGTTGATGTTGACGAAGCCCCAACCGTGGCGGTCGGCAACTTCTGAGCAGAGACGATTGACCTGATCGTAATTCCCTTCAACTGCCATCACCGTGGGGTTGTAGACCAAGGAGCCCAACACCTTACCGGCTTCGAGATCGGACGGAATGAAGATATAGCACTCTAGGCCGGCATGAGCCGCGATCGCAGCTGTAGAATTAGCCAGATTGCCAGTACTGGCGCAGGAAACGGTGGTGAAGCCCAGCTCGCGGGCCCGCGTCAGTGCGACGGAAACCACTCGATCTTTGAAACTCAACGTCGGCATATTGACCGCATCATTTTTGATGTAGAGCTGCTTCAGTCCCAACCGGCGAGCGAGGCGATCGGCTTTAACGAGGGGAGTCAGTCCCGTACCCATGTCGATGGGATTGGCAGACTCAACCGGCAGAAAAGGCTTGTAACGCCAAATCGACAGCGGTCCTTGCTGAATGGTTTCGCGCGTAACGGTGCGCTTGAGGAAATCGTAATCATAGGCCACTTCCAGCGGGCCAAAACAAAATTCGCAGACGTGTAGGGCCTGAGGCTCGTAGAGTGCGCCGCATTCGCGACATTTCAGTTTGCGTACGTGTTGAGCGAGTGACGGAGAGGATAAAGCTGTGTCTGGCGCGAGCGTGGCGGTTTGAGTCATATCTGCGGGCCGGAACGAAGAGCAACTTACGATCTTGAGCAAGCGTAGCACCCTCGCGATCGTGCCGTCAAACAAAGCCGACCAAAAAAGTCGGAATTAAAAATTACCTTAGGATGTCCCAGAATTTGGCATTGCGCTCCGCCGCGAGAAAGCGCTAGAGCAAAACTCCTCCAACGGAAAGTTGGAGGAGTTCGGCGCGAGACGCCCTCAGAACAGGTAAATATCTAACCGAGGAGCAACTCTAGAACTTCTCACCAATGCTGAAGTGCAGGCGGCTGGTATCTTCAGCTAGACCGTAATCAATTCGGAGCGCACCCACGGGGGATTGCACTCGCAAGCCCAAACCTACACCAAAGGCACTTCCGGGTCGATCGAATAATGCCGTGGGATTACCAAGAACCCCGTCAGATCCGCCCAAATCACTCCCGTAGTCGGCGAAGAGGACGCCACCCACGGGGTTGAACAACGGAAAACGATATTCAGCCGAAGCTAACGCATAGCTGCGACTGACGGCGACGTCGCCACGCTCGTAGCCGCGAATCGTATTGCTGCCTCCCAATAAAAAGGCATCGTAGGGAGCCAAGCTGCCCAGGATGCTGCCCGTCCGCACGTCAAAAGCCAGTACTTCCGTCGAGTCACCCGAGAAATTAGTGAAATCGACTGGAATGAAGAAGCTGTAGCTACTTTCCAAGCGATTCGAGGTCAATCCATTCGCAAGTACGCGGATCGACTGATCGCTAGAAAATCGGAGCACGCTGCCGCGCGAGGGTGTTAAAGCACTGTCGCGACGATCGTTGACTAACCCAAAACGCAGACTCGTATAGTTATCGCCTTCGTCAGAGTTGAACGCGAGAATGTTGCCCGGCACTTGATCTTCAATCGTCACAAACTCTTGTTGAAATCCAAGGCTGGCGCGCCAGGTAGGGCTGATAGGTCGCGAGAAGGTGAATCCCAACCCCAATCGGTTGATTTCAGCACCATCATCAAAAATGAAATTATCCGAAAGCTGATTGAAGATGCTGGCATTGAAGGAAGTCGGAGTTTCCCAATGAGCAATGCGGGGATCGGTGAAGTTGATGTCAAACAGCGTCTCGCGCGTGCCCAGCTGAATGTCGAAACTCAGGTTTTGATTGTTACCACCCAGGTTTTGCTCGGAAATCCCCAAGGTGCCAAATAGTCCTGTCGAGGAACTGATCCCGGCTCCAGCCGACAGAGCTCCGGTGTTGCGCTCCTCGACATTGACTACAGCAACAACCTTTTCTGGAGCTTCAGCGGGTTCGAGCGCTAAGTTTACGTCCTGAAATAGGTTTAAAGCGAAAACCTTTTGCAAGTCGTCTTGGACGAGATCGCGATTGAAGACATCCCCTGGTTTCAGGTCCATTTCTCGCGTGACAATGAAATCGCGAGTTTTGGTGTTGCCTTCCACGCGAATGTCTTCGACTTCTCCTTCCGCCAACTCAAGCGTTACGTCACCATCGTCGGAGGAGCGCACGTCTGCAACTTTGGCCAGGACGTAGCCGTTATCGGTATACCACTGTTCGACATCCTGTACTCCTGCCTGCAAGTCGCCAAAATTCAGAACTTTACCTTGCTGCGAAGCAAAAGCTTCTTCTACGACGTCATCTGGCAAAATCGTGGCATTTTGAGTTGTAACGGAACGCAGAACTGGGTTGGCCGTGACGTCAAACGTCACCCGCACCCCCAGGTCGGTGTCTGAGGGCGTTGCCTCTACATCTGAGAAAAATCCCGTCGCGAAAATTTCGCTGATATCTGACTGCAGTTGGCTGCGAGTTGTCGTGCGGCCGGGCCGCGTCGAAATCGCTCGGTAAGTAGCCTCGATCAACTCGGGATCGTCCGTTCCCGTCACCAATACCTCTGCTACTAAAACCTCGGCTTCGTCTCCAGCCGCAGGCTGAGGAGCAGATGACCCATTATCCAATGTTGGCGGAGCTGCTGGTGCTGGTGGAGCATCAGCGTCGGAGGGCGGAGCATTCGGCTCTTCCGACTCTGGAGCCTGTGCGAGCCAGCCAGATGCAGGTAATGCAGATAAAGGCGCGGCGGTGACAGAACCAGAAGCGAGCAACAGTATGCCGAGCGTCAGCATGACCACGCGATCGCGTCGAGCTATTTCCAGCTGCTGCATAAATTCACACCACACCACAAAACAACCACCGAGGACCCTGGCTGCGCTCGTGCAAACAATTGCTCCAGAGGTCGAGGTCAGACGTCCAGAGCAGATTATATCAACATCCCCTTACGCAAAGCCGCAGAACTACAGACGCGCGCGGTTGAAATCGTCTCTGATGCACTTCACGATGTCACCGAACAGTTACCATCCCAAAGGTTGCCTGTAGGTAACGTATCAATCTGGCTGCATCGCGTTAGCGACCGAGCGATAGCGCTTTCTCAACGCGATCGAGTTCTGCACGCACGCGATCGAGCTTCTTCGCATTGGGAGAGCGCGTCCCTTCACCCCGGTAATAAGAGCCCAACGTATTGAATACCGTTCTTAATGTGGTGAAAGACTGCCTATTGTTGTAGGTGTTGGCAGAATAGCGTGATGAAAATGCGTCAATGACGGAACGCGCTTGGGCTCGAGCTTCCGCGAAATCAGGTGCGTCGACAGGCGTATCCACAGTAGACCGCAAACTATCCACCACAGTCTGCACGTCAGTTGTGTAATTCCCCGTCATCAGATCCGCGCCCGGCACAGTCGCACAGCCAGACACAAACAGAACAGCCACTAGCAGTACTGCCATCAACTGAGAAAGCAATCGCCTCACGATCCCCGCCTTTATGTAATGAAACGTTACACGAATAGCATACGGGAAGATGGTGGCTCGCCCAATGTATGTCTTCGCAGAACCGCATCGATCCTAGTTCTCAGCATTTGAGGATTGTTCGCGACAGCAGCTTCTAAACGGTTGCTTCTGACTGGGCTGATTCGGCAACACCTGCAGCTTGGTCCGGGCTTGCTTCATCGACATCGACACGCTCGGCAATATTGGCCCGCTCGTCGTCAGCCTTCTGAGTCTCAGCAGTATCTACTGCTGCAGCTTCGATAGGAATAGAGGTCGATGTCGAGGGTGGAGAGGAGCGTGTGGCAGCTGTTTCCAATGCCGAAGTCTCGCGTTTGATCTCGGCCTCAAATTCTTTGGAGGCATCTTGCAAGCTCTTGATCGTCTTTGCCACTGAGCGACCAACTTCAGGCAGTCGTTTGGGGCCAAAGATCAGCAGCGCCACTGCGCCGATAACGATCATCTCTGGTAATCCCACCCCAAAAAAATTCATCCGTTCTGCCTGCGCTTAGACACGACTAACACTGAATCAAACTCGATACATCACTACTTTTCCAGCCAATAGCGCTGGCCCAAACCAGCGTCACATTGATATTTAGGCACTTTGCTACTAGGCCAAACCAATGAAGCTGATGCCTTCATCATACGAAACGGCCCAGCTTGAAAAACTGGACCGTTGGCGATGCGCCTTTAAAGAACTCGAGTCATGCTGGGCTGATTCGGACTCAGTTAGCTGCCAAGGCTCTGCCAAGTCACGCTGACATCGTCCAGAATGAGGGTCCTGTTGTAAATCTGCAGAATAATCAGCAAGAAGACAGCAAACAAGCTCATAAACACCGCCATCAACGGCGTTGTGCCCCAGCCAGGAACCACCTTACCGTATTCGGAATTTAGCGGGCGCAGGATGTTGCCCAGTTTGGTGCGAATCGCCATAGTTCTCCCGGAATGCTGCGTATGAGATTAGGGTTTGTAAACTTACGTAATATCATAAAGGAAGCCCTTAAAATTCGGAATTCTCAGTCATGGAACCAGCAACATCTCTTATTGTTGGCGTCGCCGTCACCGTTGTTTGCATTACGGCCTACGGTGTCTACACGGCCTTTGGCCCTCCAGCCAAAGATCTCGACGATCCCTATGAAATGCATGAAGACTAGCTTGCAGACTTTAGTATCGTCAGGCGATCGCCTTTCAGATTGACCTTCGCGATCGCCTGATGATACCAAGCGCGCTCCAATAGCTAGAACAGATCTACTCGCTAGAACAGATCTAAATCCGTAACTGCCCCGAGACTGCTGGACGAGACCAATTTGGCATATTTGGCTAGGGTGCCCTTGCGATAGCGCGGCGTCGGTGATGTCCAGGTTGCCCGCCTTGCTTCTAGCTCAGCTTCGTCGACATTGAGTTGGAGGAGGCGAGCCTCGGCGTCAATAGTGATGCTGTCTCCTTCTCGAACGAAGGCAATCGTGCCGCCGACAGCAGCTTCTGGCGCAACGTGGCCCACCACCATACCGTAGGTACCTCCCGAGAAACGACCGTCGGTAATCAACCCAACGGAATCTCCCAAACCTTCGCCAATGATGGCGGACGTAGGAGCGAGCATTTCTCGCATGCCAGGACCGCCTTTCGGCCCTTCATTGCGTACGACAATGATGTCGCCAGCGCCGATCTTGCCGTCCAAAATTGCAGCCAGGCAGGACTCTTCCGATTCAAATACGCGGGCAGGCCCAGTAATCTTGGGATTTTTCACCCCGGTGATTTTGGCCACGGAGCCTTCGCGCGCGAGGTTGCCTTTCAGAATAGCCAGGTGGCCTTTGCGATACATGGGATTGTCCCAGGGACGAATTACATCTTGGTCGGAACGCGGCTCGGTAGGAATATCGGTTAGTACCTCCGCAATGGTTTGACCGGAAATGGTGAGTGCGTCGCCATATAACAGGCCGTGAGTCAGCAACATTTTCATGACCTGCGGTATGCCACCCGCTTTGTGCAAATCCGTGGCGACATAGCGACCGGACGGTTTCAGATCGCAAAGCACGGGTACGCGATCGCGAATAGTTTCAAAGTCATCAAGAGTCAGTTTCACGCCAGCAGCACTGGCGATCGCCAGCAGGTGCAGCACTGAGTTGGTCGAGCCGCCTACAGCCATGATGACGGAGATGGCATTTTCAAAGGCTTTGCGAGTCAAGATTTGGCGGGGCAAAAGCTGGTTGCGAATGGCTTCGCGCAATACGAAGGCAGATTTCTCCGCACTTTCGGCCTTTTCTTCGTCCTCAGCTGCCATCGTCGACGAATATGGCAAGCTCATCCCCATAGCTTCAAACGCCGAAGACATGGTGTTCGCAGTATACATACCGCCACAGGAACCTGCTCCTGGACAAGCATTGCGCTCGACCGCCATCAATTTTTCTTCGTCAATTTTGCCCGCACTATATTCCCCTACGGCTTCAAATGCACTAACAACAGTTAGATCGCAGCCACCCAAGTGACCGGGCTTAATTGTGCCGCCATAGACAAAAATGGCTGGAATGTTGAGGCGGGCGATCGCCAACATCGCCCCCGGCATATTTTTGTCGCAGCCGCCGACCGCTAGCACGCCGTCCATACTTTGACCGCCGCACGCTGTTTCAATCGCGTCAGCAATTACTTCTCGCGAGACGAGGGAATATCTCATCCCTTCTGTTCCCATCGAAATGCCGTCACTCACCGTAATCGTGCCGAACATCTGGGGCATGGCATCAGCCCGCTTCAGTGCGGCTTCGGCTCGAAGGGCCAACACGTTCAATCCCATATTGCAGGGAGTGATCGTGCTGTAGCCGTTGGCAACGCCAACGATAGGTTTAGTGAAATCTTCGTCACCAAATCCAACGGCCCGCAACATGGCGCGGTTGGGCGATCGCTGTACGCCCTGAGTGATAGCTCGGCTTTTAAAATTGTCAGACACGCGAAAAAGTCTCTCGACGAAGGGTTGTGTGGAGTGCGAGGGCTAAAAAAAGCTAGAGTCAGCCAACTCAGTAGCAAACTCACGCCGGAGAACGACCGCCCGAGAATTGTTCGACCTCAAGAGTCAAAAGCGGTCAACCCAATCGATTCATCATAGATCTCTGTTAGGCTGCCCCACCACTGGTGCGTGTTTTGGCAGCCGTCAAGCTGTATAGGACGTTTTAGCGATCCAGACCCCAGTCGCAGTTAGCGCTTCTGTATCCCAACTAAAACGTCAAGAGCTATACGTGGGCATGGGGAGTGAATTACTCAGGTGTCGGGAGAAAAATCGAGAAATTTAGGTATGGATACTCAACATCAGTGAAATGTAGTCAGTAAGAGGACTTGAGGCGCGATCGCAGACTGAAAATTGCCATTAAATGTGGCAGATTTCGCACAAGAGTGTTGACAGCTTAAGAAATCGGAGAGATTATGTCTATGGTGAGGAGTGAAGAGAAAAGCTTCTGGGGTCGAAACACGGCAAGACTCCCGGAAGCTTTTTTCTTGTCAAATTTTGCAACTAATGCGCTATTACTCTCACACGTACGCTACATCTAGCGTGAGAGTTCCATAAGAACCGAGATAAATGACTCACGTTCGTGCCACGGCCAAGCCATTTTTGAAATGGGCTGGTGGCAAGCGTCGATTACTAGCTCAGTACGACCCGCATTGGCCCGAATTTAGCGGCGCGTACCGAGAACCCTTTGTCGGCAGCGGGGCGGTATTCTTTCATCTTCAGCCCCAGCGATCGCAGCTTGCTGATATCAATCCCGAACTCGTTAACGCTTACCTGTGCGTGCGGGACTGCTTGCCGGAATTAGAAACGACGTTAGCAGCGCACCGCGATCTTCACAGCCACGACTACTACTACGCTACGCGCGCGCTCTCCCCACAAGATTTAAACTCAGTGGAGCGAGCTGCCCGTCTGATTTACCTCAATAAAACCTGCTTCAATGGCCTCTATCGCGAAAACTCGCGCGGTAATTTCAACGTGCCGATAGGGAAATACAAAAATCCGAGCATCTTGCAGTCCGACGTGCTTCGCGCCGCATCTGCGGCTTTGCAAGGCGTAGATATTGAGCTGGCGCCGTTTTGGGAAGTAGGAGATCGCGCCCAACCAGGAGACTTTATCTATTTCGACCCGCCGTACTATCCTCTTAACTCTACCAGCAGCTTCACAGCCTATACTCGCTACACCTTCGGCGAGACTGAACAAATTCAACTCAGAGATTTATTTGCCGATTTGCAACAGCGGGGTATCTCTGCAGCGGTCTCGAACTCGGATTGTGCTCGTATCCGAGAGCTGTACGCAGGTTTCAAACTCATTGAGATTGAGGCGGGACGTGCAATTAATTCCAAGGGCGATCGCAGAGGTCAAATCAAAGAGCTACTGATCCTCAATTACCGATTGAGAGCTTAGTATATACTGTATATACAATATAAATGAGAGCATGCTATGCGTACTCGCGTTTTTCAAAGTGGTAATTCGCAGGCGGTGCGGATTCCAAAAGAGCTACAGTTTGAGAACTTGGATATTGATTATGAAATCGAGCGTCAAGGAAGTCGCTTGATCGTCACTCCAGTAGGAGCTCCTCTCTCTAATGTCTTGGAGTTGTTTGCGGCTTTCTCAGATGACTTTATGACTGAGGGGCGTCTAGAGCAGGGAACTCAGGAGCGGGACCTGCTTTGAACTACATGCTTGACACGAATATTTGCATTTATATCATCAAGCAACAGCCTCCCTCCGTAGCGCGACGTTTTGCTCAATGTCGTCAAGGAGAGGTGGTTATCTCAAGCATTACGCTGGCTGAGCTGGAATACGGCGTTTTCAAAAGCCGTGAAGCCACCCGAGAACAAAATCGACGGGCTTTAGATGCTCTGGTCAAGATGATTCCAGCCATTCCTTTTGACAATGCAGCAGCAAAAATCTACGCGGCGGTTCGGGCGGCGGCACAACAGCGACGACGAGACGCTCTCGATAAACTGATTGCTAGCCATGCCAAAAGTTTAAGTTTGACGCTAGTTACCAATAATCTCGGTGATTTTCGCGCTTATCCTGGCATCAACTTAGAAAACTGGGTTGAGAATAGCTCGCCTGACAACTCTGGGGAGGCGATCGCTTTGGTATGAGGCATAGGTACATAAGGAATAGGTATTAGAGTCAGAAAGGGGCAGCCGAGACGCCTCTCCACTGCCCGAGCTAGAGGCCACTTGTCCGAGCGATCGCGTTTGAAATAAAGGAGCCCGTTGGCCAGCGGACTCCCATGATTTCGTTTATTTCAACTAGCGATGACTCGGTATATCCGCAAGAAACTATTGCAGCGTGCGGCGGCTGAAAGCTAAACCACCGTGGTCCTTCTCAGTACCGCGAGCGTTGATTTCAGCTAAACGCTGGACAATAGCAGGACGCCCCCCTACTTCATCGACAGCAACGCTGAAGCCATCACCTGATGCCGACCAAACGGCTTCAGAACGTTCGGAAGCATTAGCGGCAATGCGGGAGTTGAATGCTAGACCGCCGTGGTCTTTCTCAGTGCCTCGGGAGTTGATTTCAGCTAAGCGCTCGACAATAGCGGGACGAGCTTCCACCGGAGCAGAACCGAAAACGGCAGCGGTGCCCAGAGCGAGGGCGGAAAGCAGTAAACCAGAATTGATGCGTTTCATGATGTCAGACCTCAGAAGTTGGTAAGGAGTGAGAGAAGTTGAACTGCTGTTCTCTACATCTCCTAGTAAACGACTCGGGTCTGAAGCTTCTCTGGGTGTTCGTACAGGCCAGGATAAGGGTTGCAGAAGCGATCGCTCAATCAGCTCTCAGTTTCTTTTCATTAGTCCGGCCGTTGTCGGACTTCACGGGCGAGTAGACACTCAGGAACGTCATTGCGGGGATTATTGACCGTCGTAGAGACGGGATAGGCTGACACCCACTCATCATCAATGGGGTGAAGGAGCGATCTCAACTCATTTACATCGCGCTCGTCCGTTAATAACCACGCATCGTAGTCCCTCGGCACGAGGATAATGGGCATGCGATTGTGAATCGGCTTCATCGCAGCGTTGGCTGTCGTTGTCAGAATCGTGCAGCTTTCTAATTCGTCACCATTTGCTCCCTGCCAGCGTTCCCACAGTCCAGCAAACGCGAATAGGGGCAGATCGTCATTCTCCCCTTGCTGGTGGATGAAGAACGGCTGCTTGCCACCCTCCACCTTTTGCCATTCGTAAAATCCACTCGCTGGAATCAAACAGCGACGACGACGGAATGCGGTTCGAAATGACGGCTTTTCTGCTGCCGTTTCTGCCCGCGCATTGATGAGGGGCTTCCACTTGCTAACGTCTTTCGTCCAACTAGGAATCAAGCCCCACTGCACGATCGCCAACTCTCGCTCTTTGCGATTGCTCGCCCTCACGACTGCCACTGGCTGAGACGGAGCAATGTTGTAGCGTGGCGGCAAATCCGGCATATTTTGCAGTCCGAACGCCTTCGCGATCGCCTTTATCTCTGCTGCGAGTGCAAACCGTCCGCACATGAGCACTCCCCGTCATAGCGTTGCTACACACCTCAAATCCTACTCGGGCGCCATGATGCTTGAGTCAAGCATGCGACCGCGCTGCCACTAACACTCGTCATTCCGACGATAAGGTATTCGCCGCAGACCTCGTGAAGGAGAGGGGTATGATTGGGTGGCGTTGTGGCAAGAAAAGGAAGCAGCCCGTGGCGATCGCGTCTGCACCGACATCTCTGCGTGGGGACATTCGTCCGGCCATTGTGGTGCTGGCAGATGGGACAACATATTGCGGTCGCGCATTTGGAGCTGAAGGCACCGCGATCGGTGAAATGGTCTTCAATACCGGCATGACAGGCTATCAGGAAGTCATGACCGACCCCAGCTACATGGGGCAAATCGTTACGTTTACCTGCCCGGAACTCGGTAATACGGGCGTAAACGAGTTGGATACCGAATCCGAGCGCCCGCAAATCCGTGGCGCGATCGCCCGCAATATCTCGCGCCTGCCTAGCTCGTGGCGATCGCAAAAAACACTGCCCGCTTACCTGCAAGAGCATCAAATCGTTGGCGTCGCGGGTATTGATACTCGGGCCTTGACCCGCAAACTGCGATCGGAAGGAGCGACCAACGGCGGCATCTCCACCGACATTCTCGACCCAGCCGAACTGTTAGCCAAAGTGCAAGCCGCTCCGTCCATGCAGGGAGCCAACCTGGCAGCAGTGGCCAGCACGAATGCGGCATATGAATGGAGCGAACCCACCGCAGCAGCATGGAAGTATGGGGGCGATTTCCCTGCTGGAGATGCACTGACGGTGGTAGCGATTGACTTCGGCGTTAAGCGCAATATTCTGCGGCGACTGACCACTTACGGCTGTCGCGTTATTGTCGTACCCGCGACTGCTACGTCAGAGGAGATTCTCAGCCATCAACCCGACGGCATTTTTCTCTCCAACGGCCCCGGCGATCCGGCTGCCGTCACCCAAGGAATCGCTACAGTCAAAACGTTACTAGAAGAGCGCAAACCCGTCTTTGGGATTTGTTTGGGTCATCAAATTATCAATCTGGCTCTGGGTGGCGATACTTTTAAGCTTAAATTCGGCCATCGTGGCCTCAATCAGCCCTGTGGTTTGCAAGGTCGAGTGGAAATTACCAGCCAAAATCACGGGTTTGCCGTTTCAGTCGACTCTTTGCCGGAAAGTGCCGAACTCGATATCACTCATCTCAATCTGAACGATCGCACGTTGGCGGGCATCAAACACAAATCGCTGCCGATCTTTTCCGTGCAGTATCACCCTGAAGCTAGTCCTGGCCCGCACGATGCCGACTATTTATTCGTCCAATTTGTGGAGATGATGCGCGCCCATGCCGCTGCTTGAATCCGACTCGAGATCGCCTTTGCTGTTACTAGAGCGATCGCCCCTCTCCATGTCTGAGTTCGAAAGCCATCAAGCACTGCTTTATCTGATTCGGCAATTGGCCTACCGCGAAGGTGAGTTCAAGTTATCGTCCGGCGGTCAAACGAGTTACTACATCAACTGCAAACCCGTCATGTTGCATCCTCAAGGAGCATATTTGCTCGGTCAGCTGATGCTGTTAGCGTTGCCAGATGAGACTCAGGCTGTTGCAGGACTGACTCTGGGTGCGGATCCTTTGGTGTCGGCAGTCAGTTTAATGTCGGCGATCGCCCCAGATGCAGTTCCGAGTAATATTCCTGGTGTTATCGTGCGCAAACAGCCCAAGGGGCACGGCACGGCAGCTAGCTTAGAAGGCCCGACCTTACCAGAGGGCAGTCTGTTTTGGATTTTGGAAGATGTGGTAACCACAGGAGCTTCGGCACTGAAGGCTTGCGATCGCGTCCGAGAAGCTGGGTACCGCGTAGGCGGCATTCTGGCGATCGTCGATCGCCAAGAGGGGGGTAGCGAGCTGTATCGACAAGCTGGTATCGAGTTCCACAGTTTATTTACTATTAGCGACATTCAAGCAGCTGCGTAAGCCCGCTTTTGAGTTGAGGTAAATGTGACCTTGATCCAAAGACGACTCATGCTCCCTTCAATTTGAGCTGCTGCTGTCAGAGCCCTCTGGTTGACTGACAAAACGAGCGAGAAGGAAGTGGCCACCGCAGCGTAGAGGCTAGAAGCCTTATTCTGTCTGGCATCCAGCCAAACAGAACCCGCATGGAAGCCACCTCTCGCTTGTATGGTGAACTCTGCCACCTGTGGGGTCAATCCCCCTGGCAAGACCGTCCCCACCTCTACACCCTCTGCTGGATGCTCGTCGGCCTCATTGGAGCCGGCTGTGTGAGCCTGACACAATGGGGTGACTACATTCAAACGCGCGACCAATTCGCTCAGAGTCGGCAACGCTGCTTCAGCCGATGGTTACACAACCCTCGTATTCGTCCTCAGAGCTCGATATCGTTTATTTGAGAGCCCGCTTATTTGAGAATTAGCACGGGACAGTGAGCTAAACGCACAACTCGCTCGGAAACGGAGCCCAAGAGAAAGCGACTAACGCCTTTACGCCCGTGGGAAGGCATGACAATCAAATCCGTACCGGTCTCTTTGGCGTAATCAACGATTTTCGTTGACGGATCGCCCACCAGCACTTCTAGTTGGATGTCGGATTGCCCCATTTCTGCGAGCTTTTCGTGCAGAAACTGTCGTACCTTTTGTTTGCGATCGTCGTCGCTGAGCGTGTTCCACATTGCGGCCGGATCGGCGGGATGCAAAGGGGCAAGCACGTGAATCAATCGCAAGCACGACGCGTCACCGACGTATTCAAGCGCAGGTGCAATCGCCTCATACGACAGCTCGGAAAAGTCAACAGGAATGAGGACGCATTTGCTGTTCGGCCAACTCATCGTTCACCTCCAGTTATTTCAAGACAGGTTCGCGGGCAACTGGAGCTTCTGGAACCATCTCTCCAGCTTGTAGGCGAGACATGTAGTTACTGAGTTCGCTCGCAATGATGCCCGACATCAGGAAGCAACCCAGCAAATTCGGTAAGGACATGGCCAGCGCCATGATGTCACTGAAATCGAGAATGGGGCCGAGATTGACGACCGAACCGACGAAAACGCAAAACAGAAAGATGCCTTTATAGAGATTCACAGTGCGATCCCCGAACAAAAATGCCCAAGCCTGCTGTCCGTAATAGCTCCAAGAAATCATGGTGGAGACAGCGAACAAAAAGCCAGCCACGGCAATCACGTATGGGAACCAGCTAATCACCTGTTGAAAAGATGCGGCTGAAAGCTGCGCCCCCGTCAGATCGGCGGCGGCTGGATCGGCGTACACTCCCGTTAACACGATGACGATGGCGGTCAGATTGCAGATGAACATCGTGTCAATGAAGGGTTCTAACAAAGCAACGACGCCTTCGCGAATGGGTTCGTCGGTGCGAGCAGCGGAGTGGGCGATCGCGGCCGAACCCAATCCCGCTTCGTTGGAGAATGCAGCTCGCTGAAACCCGACAACAATGGCTCCGATAGCTCCGCCAGCAACGGCTTCTGGACTAAAAGCCGTGCGAATAATCGTACCAATCGCGCCTGGAACTGCGGGTAAATTTACTAGCATTACCCAAAAACAAGCAAGAGCATAAACCACCGCCATGACCGGAACTAGGACGCCTGCGACTGCTCCGATCCGTTCGATACCGCCAATGATGACTAATCCCACAATGGCCGCTAGGACAATGCCAAATAGCCAGCTAAAACCATTTAAAAATGGCAAGACATTTGAGACGGCCGCAAAAGCTTGATTGGCTTGAAACATATTGCCAATGCCCAAGCTACCAATGGCACAAAAGACAGCAAAAATGCCAGCCAATACTTTACCGATCGGAGCCATCCCTATGGTCGATAGGCCGCGGGAGAGATAGTACATGGGGCCACCACCCACAGTGCCATCTGGCTTGATCACGCGATATTTTTGGCCCAGAGTGCATTCGGCAAACTTACTCGACATGCCCAAAAAGCCTGCCATCGTCATCCAAAATGCCGCGCCTGGCCCGCCAAGGCGAATGGCGATCGCCACCCCAGCAATATTGCCAATACCTACGGTGCCAGAGAGGGCAGCAGCTAAAGCCTGAAAGTGCGATACGTCTCCTTCATCTTCCGCACTGTCGTACTTACCCATCACTACATCTATTGCATGTTTGAAGGCGCGCACGTTAATGAACTTCAAGCGTAAGGTAAAGAAAACAGCTCCAGCAACTAACCAAAGCACGATAAATGGAATGCCGTTCTCGCCGCCAATTTTAAAGTAGAAAATGAGGTTGAGAACGTCGACTATGCGTTGAACGCCGGCCTCAATTGAACCGAGGAATCCGGTAGGCGTACCTTCTCCTTGAGCCGATGCTATTTGAGGAATGAGAAGCGCTAAACAGGCCAGCATGAAGACATCATATCTGGATGGAGATCGCTTCATAACTTTACTTACTCCGAATGAAAGGTTGACTTGCGGTCTTTCCGCTGAATAATGACTTGGAATTATCTGGAAATCAGGCTTGAGCCAAGGCAAAAATTGCTTTGCTGACGGTATCTGCTAAACGGTCGGCTTCTGCGCGCGTAACGACTAAGGGCGGGCACAGAATTAATACGTTAGTAAAGCCAGGAACGGTATTGGTGTTGCGGCCAATAATGACCCGTTCGTCCATGCAATATCGAGTTACTGAAGCAACGGCAGCACTTTCCAGAGGAATTTTACTGACCTTATCTTTGACCAATTCAATACCGATTAAGAGTCCTTTTCCCCTTACGTCACCCACATTGGGATGCTCCAGTAAATGCTGTAATCGTTCGAGTAAGTACTCACCCATCTCGGCAGCTCGGACGCTGAGGTTTTCCCGCTCCAAAATTTCAATGCTTTTTAAACTGACAGCAGTACAAACTGGAGTCCCACCATAAGTGGTGATGTGGCGAAAGTGACTGTCGCTACCCGGTTCGTCTAAAAACGCTTCAAAAATCGATTGTTTCACTACAGTGGCAGAGAGAGGCATGTAGCCACTGCTTAGGCCTTTCGCGAAGGTGATGATATCGGGTCGTACGCCCCAATGCTGATGGCCGAACATGCGACCCGTGCGACCGAAACCGTTTACCACTTCGTCGTAAATCAGCAGAATACCCGTGCGATCGCAAATTTCTCTCACGCCGCGCAGATATCCTTCTGGTGGTACGATGACTCCACCACCCGAGATAATGGGTTCTACTATAACTGCGGCAACGGACTCAGCTCCTTCATAAAGGATGGTTTGCTCTAGTTCTTGCAAACAGGATGCGTTGTATTCGTCTTCAGGCCGTCCTTGCCCGAATCGGTAGTAGTATGGCGGGCTAACGTGGAGAAATCCCGGCACCAATGGCTCGTATTTAAGCTTTCTTTCTGCCTGTGCGGTGGCGCTTAATGCGCCCATTGTGTGGCCGTGATAGCCTCTGTAACGAGAAATGATTTTGTAGCGAGGTCCAGAGCCAGCGGGAGCAGTTTGGGCATGGTACTGACGAGCAATTTTAAAAGCTGTTTCATTCGCTTCTGAACCACTCGTCGAGAAGAATACTTTTCCTTCATAACCGAGCAGATCGAGAAGTTTGTGCGCTAACCTTATGCCTGGCTCGTGACTCATGGTGAGCGGGAAATAGGCCAGGTCAATCATTTGTTCGTAGGCTACTTCAGCTAATTCTCGGCGACCGTAACCTATATTCACGCACCACAAACCAGAAATGCCATCGAAATACTCAATGCCATCGGTATCGGCAACGTAACATCCAACCCCCTTTTTCATACACTTCGGTGGCTTTTGAGAAAAGGGCTTATGTTGCACCAATGGATGCCAAAGTGACTCGGCGTCCATTTCCCCTAAAGTTATCTTTTTCAGATCTAAACCAGAAACCATGAAAACTTCTCCAGACAGGATTCTTGGACTCCTCAGATGAAGTGTAAAGTAGTCAGAAATGACATAGTTAAGAGCCTACGCTGATGAGACATAATGGTTGAGCATACATTGCCAGGGTATTGATTTACTTTCTGTATATAGAAATACGCTTTCTTAAGATTAGGCTCTGATTTTTCAGCGATTGTGACATCGATTGAATTTGACAGATTCAACATGAGATCGCCAAAATTTTGTCGACATTATCTCGACAAAAATTACTCTTTAGGTTGCTTAAGTCAAGTTATAAATCGATCATGGCTGAAATCCTAGAATGACAAGACGTAATCCAATCGCTGTCAAAATGCCATTAACCACTTTGCGGAAAAATGCCGGGTCGAATAGCCTCGATAGTAGAACTCCTAGTGATAATCCCAGGATCAATCCTGGAACTGCGATCGCTACTTGTTGAATGATACTTTCCGAATATCGATGCTGAACCGAGTGACCTATTACAGCAAACATTGCATTAGCCCAGAAATAGGCGGTGAGGTTGCCTTTGAATTGCTCGGGAGGCCAAAGCTGGCTACTACCATAAACAACTATTGGTGGCCCAGGGAGGTTATAGCTTCCATTCAAAATTCCGGAGAGAAATCCGGCTCCATACGCCCAAGCCTTTGATTTCGATATTGGCTTCACGTGTGGTCTTACTAAGGAGTACATTGCGTAAGCACTAATGACACTCCCGAGCGTGACGAGCATCCAGGCTTCGGGAACATACCGTAAAGCCAGAAGTCCAAAGGGAATGCCTAATATCGATCCCAACAGCAGGTTCGTGACAATCGCGCGATCGAACGACTGCCGATAGTAGATGCTCAACAAAGTGTTGTTAGTTAGCGTTGCCAATGCAACCAGTGGTGCTGCAACGTGAATGCTAGTGAATCCGGATAATACCGGCATTGCAATTAAAGCAAAGCCAAATCCCGAAACTCCGTGGATAAATGCAGCTCCAAACGTGGTTGTAATGACGATCAGATCCAGTGTCATTTAGGTCTCCAGCAAACACCTGATGCAATAGTTCGATTGATTGACATAGAGGAATCTTCGCTGATGTAGGTGGATCGAGCGATCGCTGCCAAGACAACTCTTACAGCTTATGGAAACTTGAGGCTAGGCCCAGAAAAAGTGAGCTTACCTCTTAAACGATCGATGCAAAAAAGAAAATGCCTGTCTAATGCATGGCAAACGGCTTAACGCGTGCTATCTATAAAGTCACAACGAGCACAGAACTGAAGGCTCAGCCATTTAAAGAGGGCTTGGGTTTGAATACATTTGCTTGATTCAAGCTGTCAGATTCAAACCAGCTCAGAGCAATACTTGTCTGCACTGACAGGCTTACAAAAGCACCACAGCGTAGGGCGAGCCGACGCCATTCCATTTGAGCAAATGCTTATGCCGCCGTCCCTCCTTAATGTTCAAGTTAGAGGGAGTGTGACTGTGGCTCAAAGACGAGAAGTAGGAAGACATTGCCAGCATTATTCAATGTCCAGAGAAGCCTAGAGTCCCAAAAAAGTCTAGAACACTACTTAATGCTTTGCACACTAGCAAGAGGTTGTTTGATGTTTTGTATGCTGTGGCACATTGTCAACGAGTTCTACCAGTACGTTGCCAGGTTCCGCTTACAAATTACAGAGGCCTTTAACGTTAGAGAAGCTACCATCGAGGCAGATTGAGAGGCGATCGCCGTGTTTGCATTGGTACCGGGAAGCTCTCGCCAACGGGAGATTGCAGAAGTTCTGCTTAAAAACGGGTGGGACTACATGCGACGGTTAATCTCCAGTGGTTCGACCGACGAGCCAGAACTTCCTCCTCCCGAGGTCTTACGCAACATTTTGGTGGAGTTAGGACCAGTTTTTGTCAAGTTGGGGCAACTACTCAGCACTCGCCCCGACCTCATTCCTCCCGCCTACATTCGAGCCCTTAGCGATTTGCAGACCAACGTACCTGCTGTTGAATGGGGGGAAGTGGAAGTGTTGTTGCGGCAGCAGCTCGACGTACCCTTAGAAAAAGCGTTTCAAAAAGTAGAGCAAGAGGCGATCGCGGCTGGTTCCATCGCTCAAACTCACAAAGCAATTTTGACGGACGGGCGACAGGTAGCCCTAAAGGTGCAACGCCCAGGCATTCAGCGAGTGGTGGATCGCGATATTGGACTGCTAAAAGGCATTGCGGGCTTAGTGGCTAGCACTGAGTTTGGCAAATATTACGATGTCGAGTCGCTGGCCGATGAGTTCAGTATTGCGCTGCGGGCCGAGTTAGATTTCACTCAGGAGGCGACGTATACGGATCGCCTGCGTAACAATTTAGCTGCCAGTCGTTGGTTTGAGACCGATCGCGTCGTCGTACCCGAAGTATTTTGGGAGCACACGTCCGAGCGACTTTTAGTGCTGGAATGGCTGGACGGCGTACCTTTACTAGAGGGCTTGGCAGGCAAAGAGGCTGAAGTCGTTGCCGAACGCCAGGCCGTGACGACGCTGTTATTTCGAGCTTTTTTCCAACAGTTTCTCGTCGATGGTTTTTTCCACGCCGATCCTCACCCCGGCAACTTGTTTTATTTAGGGAACGGTCGAGTAGCGATTCTCGATTGCGGCATGATGGGGAGTCTCGACCCGCGTACCCGCAATGTGGTGACGGAGTTAGTGTTGGCGATCGCCAAATCGGATGCGCAACGCTGCACGCAGTTAACCATGCAAATTGCTGAGCCCATTAAACCCGTGAATTTGATGCGGCTTGAGAATGAGTACGAGCGTTTGTTACAGCGTTATTTTAATTTGAGTTTATCTCAAATTGATGCGAGCGAGGCTTTTTTTGAAGTCTTGCAAGCGGCTCGTCGTAACGATCTCCGTTGGCCGAGCAACATTGGTTTATTTGCTAAAGCACTAGCAAATTTGGAGGGGGCCGGTCGTCAATTCAATCCTGCCGTTAACGTACTCGATGAAGTGCGCCCGCTGATGACCGATTTATTCCAAAAACAGCTTGTTGGTGACGATCCTTTGCAGTCTCT
>JBCBVC010000028.1:0-36271 GCA_039817845.1 Cyanobacteria bacterium J06642_2 | reverse complement strand
TGGAAAGCAATCCGGAGAAAAAGAATACCCTACTAAAAACAATTGGAAGTTACAGTAATTACTTATTCTTCGCTGCTATTTGTGCTTGGTACTTTATCTCACATGTTAGCTTTGGTATCACGTTGGCCATGAAGAGGCTAATCCTGGTAACAGGCTTCGGCATTCCTTTTTGCTTCGGGTTGTTCATGCCTGTATCACTTGCCTTCCTGTCAATTATGGCAGTATGGTTTGCTGTATTTAAGAACAGGGTGTTTCTACTTAGAATCAATTCATTGCCAATTCTCAATTTGAGTCGATCTCGCATGACTAAAGTTTTCCCAGCATGTTTCCTGGCTGCACTCTTGTTTTTCGCAGCAGGAGCAGTTTTTCTTCCAGGAGAAGACGACCGATTTGTGGCTATTTCCGCATTTATTTGCGGAACTTGTGTTTTATTCGTCACTTGCTTTTGTTTATGGAACCATATACTCAATGCTGAGTATGGTATTACAATATTTCGTTCGGGTATCTCATTTGGTGTTTTCAGCATGTTCTCATGGAAGCAAGTGCATTCATATGCGTTAGAAGAACAGTCCGATTGTTTCCATCTTGCGATTGTATACGGCGAAGAATCCCTGTTATCACGGCGTCGTAAGTTCAAAGTTGCTATTCCCTTTGAATTTCGCGACGATCTTCAAAATGTTTTAAGTCAATGTTTTACGCGACAAAGTTGAGGAAAGGTTTTTGCCGAGACCATGATGATATTTCTGAACTAGCGATCGCTGGCTCACCTGCCTATCAGAGGGGAAAGGCATCGGTATGCAGGTTGGAATGACAGAGGCAGCGCGATCGCCACTAAACCGAAACAGCTTCTTTTCCTTTGAGTGGGACGATCTCATCGAGATGAACCTGCGCTTTCTGCTGCGCGTAGTACAGATCGTAGGACAGTTGAAGTTTGAGCCAGAAATCAGGAGTCATGCCGAAGTATTTTGCTAGTCGTAGCGCTGTATCTGCCGTAATCCCTCTCCGACCGCCGACGATCTCATTCACTCGCTGAAACGGAACGTGAATGTCGCGAGCTAGCTGCGCTTGGGTTACATCGAGAGGCTCTAGAAATTCTTCCCGCAGAATCTCACCGGGGTGAAATGGGGCTCGATGCGTGGGAACAAAAATTCGGGACATACCATTCTCCATTAAGTGGCATTCAGCTAACGCTCAGTGGTAATCAACGATTTCGATATTTCGCGCCCCTGCATCCGTCCACGCAAAACAGATTCGATACTGGTTGTTGATGCGAATCGAATACTGCCCTTCGCGATCGCCCACCAATTTCTCCAACTTGTTTCCCGGCGGTATATTTAGCTCGTGTAATTCCAAAGCAGTGACGACAACCTTTAGTTTCATGGAGGCCTTTCTCCACAGCACTTGCGCACAAGTCTTTCGCGCCGCTTTCGTGTCTTGACCGTTAGCAATATCCGACGTGCCGGGGTTGCCGAATAGTTGCATGTAAATCCCGAAATACCTCCTTCTGACATAATAGCCGGGAATCCGTGCTATTGGCTGGGGGTGAAAGCCGGAGGCGATCGCCTCCGTTCCAATTCTTAGCGGGAGCCAGAATAGCCACGGGTATTTGGGGATACGAACGATGAACTATGTCATTCGCGCGCTGACTCCTGACGATGAAGCGATCGCCTGGGAGATGTTGCGACATGCCGCTCACGAATCCTCTCTAGCATCTGTGCGTTCACAACCTGAGTTGGCGCGTTACGTAGAAAAATGGGGACGAGAGGGAGATTTTGGGGTTGTGGCGATCGCGGAAGATATCCCTCTGGGTGCTGCTTGGGTGCGATTGTGGCCGGAGGATAACAAAGGATATGGCTACGTTCGCGATGACGTTCCCGAGCTGGCGATCGCGGTTTTACCGAAATACCGAGGACGAGGCATTGGCACGCAGCTATTACATCGAGTGTTAGAGGCGGCTCAAGCGCAGTTCACCGCTGTCAGTCTCAGCGTTCGCGCCAACAATCCCGCTGTCAAACTGTACGAACGCATTGGATTCGTCAAAGTGCCTGACTCAGATGTCCGCAATCGTGCGGATGGGTCTTCGTACTTGATGATTTGCGAATTTTCCGAACGTACCCAAGAAACTATCTCTATCCGAGCCGCTACTGCAGATGACGTGCCGCTCATCCTGTCGTTCGTTACAAAAAAAGCGCGTTTCGATAGCGAGATCGGCGCGTTTGAAGGCTCTTTACAGGTGACCGAGACCAAGCTGCGCGAGACTCTTTTCAGCGCGCTTCCATTTGCCTACGTTCTATTCGCGCAGCTTGAAGGTCGCGAGATTGGATTCGCTCTCTACGGGTTCAGATATTCGTCTTTTATCGGTCAACCCAGCATTTGGCTCGACGATCTATTCGTGGATGAGACGATGAGAAGTCTGGGCACAGGAAAAGCACTCATGCATTATTTGGCGCGACTTTCTCGCAAGCACCATTGTACGCACCTAGCTTGGACTGCTGATGCCCGAAATACTCGTGGCCTGGAATTTTATCGTCGATTGGGAGCAGAAATCGCGGAGCAAAAGCGCGATCGCTATTTTCTCAAATGGGTGCCCTCCGACTTATTGACGTAGAATTCATGCGTTTTTGTCGTAGCACTTACAAACCTGGCTCATCCGAGTGGATTGTTTGTAGATGGGTGCGGGTGATGGGGTATTGATAAGCACAATACAGCCCGCCGCCGATTAGCAGGGCTGGTAAAGCTCCCATCATCAGCCGAATCGCCCACAGAGCCGAATCTGGCTGCTGGACTGGCAAGCGATCGCTTGCGGAAAAACCAGTCAGATCGAGTAATTGACCGACGATGAAAAGGGCGATCGCCAGAGCCAGCTTTTGGAAAAATACAAGAAAGCTAAAAAATAAACCCTCACGCTGTTGTTGCGTCCGTGCCGTATCGAGCTCGATGATATCAGGGAGCATTGCCAACGGCACCAGATAGAACGATGCGAGTCCGAACCCGATCGCGGCTCCCAGACCGTACATCAACTCGAGCTGGCCTGACTGGAGACAACTCAAGCCCATCAGTCCTATCATCACAAACGGCGCACTCCAAAAATATGCGGCTCGTTTACCTTGCTGTCGAGCAACCCACATCCAAACCGGCATGGCCAGCACGGCTGTTCCCTGCACGGCAAGTGCCATTTGAGTAAAGTGTTGCTCGGGCAATTTCATCCAGTACGTCACGAAATAGGGCAACATTGATGCCGTAATTTGTATCCCTATCCAGGAACATAGATGCAATCCCATCACCCAGCGAAAAGCCGAGTTTTCGACCAAGGATGGTACTTGCTTCCAGAAAGATTGACGCACGACGCCATTCACTCGAACAGCTCGATGATGATGACGCGTGCCCCACACGCAAACACTTATGCCAAGTAGAACGCCTAAACCACTCAACCAACCAACCACTACATACTGTTGGCGCACGTCGGCTACTAAACTAAACACTCCTTGCGCTAACACCAACCCGAGAATGCTACCGCCGATATTGAATCCAGACTTGAACCCCATTAGTTGAGTTCGTTCGTCATAGTCCTGTGCCAGTTCGGCAGCTAACGCAGAAAAGGGTAACTGTACTGCTGAATAAGCTGCGTAAATGACCATCGAAAGAATGGCATAGTATGCAAAAAGTCGTACCTGAGAGTCCAACGGCGGCACCACCCATTGCAACACGCAGCACAGAGCTAGCGGTATCGCCCCATAAATCATCCAAGGATAACGCCGCCCCCATGGAGAGAGCGTTCTATCGCTTAACCAACCAATCAAGGGATCGTTGATTGCATCCCACACCCGACCCAGCAGCAGCACTGCTCCAGCTAATGTCGGGCCTAAGCCTGCCACATCAGTCAGAAAAAAGAGAAGAAAGAAAACGGAAATACTAACTGGAATGACCGTACCGAGTTCGCCCATTCCATATGCAATCTTTGTTTTGAGTCCTAGAGATGATGAGATAGCCATAAAAGACTAAAGGACGTAACCTAAAAAGCCAAAGGTACAGAGAAGAAGAAATATGCAATAAAAATGTTTCTGCAAACAGACAGTAAGCTCATTTTTGAAGAACGTCGAGACTGCGTTCGAGTTTTTGCGCGATCGCCTCAATCCAAGCCTCATCGCGAGGCGTAAAGCTACGAGGCGTATCGGCCGCAAGAATGAGTGCAGCGCGTTTTCCCATTGGCTGACATAACAGAGCTTGAGAATTAGAGGGAATGTATCCGAATTCTGCCCGTGCGGGAAACAGTTTTAGATCGACTAAATATACTGATTTTTGCTTGGATAAAACTCGCTTCAAGATTGAGCCAGGCAAGACAGACGTGCCGGGAGCAAAATCCTGCTCAGATAGAATGCCGCGCCGCATGACGATCTGGCCGTCGCACCAAATGACAACGCTGCGTGCCGGACTGACTTTCAATAAGGTACTGGTCGCCCAACCCAACTCCAGTTGCAGCGCCTCGGGCAACTCTGGCAGAATTTCTAGCCCCTGTATGCCTTCCATCTCCACAGACTTGGGTGGCAACGGTTGAATTTGCTGCCACAGGAGTCCCGTCAGAATCAGTAGCGCACTCAAAATCACTCCAAGCGCGTCCGATCTCGATTGACTGGAGAGCAGTTCTGGGCTGAATGCCAGCCGATTAACCAACAGCAAGCTCCCGCCCGCAATTCCGACAATCAGCGGCAACTGTCGAATCACAATCCCAAACGCTCCCAATCAAAATCGGCGACGGCTCTAGCTAGCGCCTCGCGATCGCCTTCATCCAGCCATTGTTCTAACCAGAAACCAATGACGGGCACCTGCGTTAGCACTTGTAGCTGTTCTCTTATCTCTATCAGGGCAGCTTCATCCGGCTTCTCCACGCCCCAAAGAATTACCCCTGCCACTTTTGCCTGGGCGTGACGAGCCAGTCCAACGAAGGCCGTCGTCTGAGCGATCGCGAGTGACCCATCGTCAATCGGCACTAACAACAACAGCGGCATCTGCCAATCGCGGGCCCAATTTGCTGCCGTCGTCTCCGGCGTGATGGCATCTCCCAAACTGCCGTTGTATGCCAACAGCACGGGGAATTCCTTCAAGATGAGCTGACTGAAATCCTGCCACAATGCTGCCCAGTCGACATCTGCACCGTACCGCGCCACCGCACAAATCTCTGTTTCCAGTTGCTCGTTCACATGCTGACGATAGGTCACCAGCGAGCGAGCCACCCGTCCCGGCATGGCGGCAGCAGCAGCATCTGGCACGAAGGTTCCAACAATACAGTAAGCGCTCATAGGATCAGGTGACTCGACCAGACAATTCAGGCAGCATGCTCTCGATGGCTAAGACGTGCGGTTGGCTAGTTCGAAAAACTCGCGATCGATGGTATATCCCAACACTTGTGCCATGCTCCCGATCTCAGCAGTATTGCCAAAGGGTTTGTCCCGCAGCCAATCGAGCAACACGAACGTCTTCTGCATGACAAAGATTTCCAACGCCTCGGGGTTAAACAACAATCCCTCTCGCTGACTAAACTGATGCGGCACCAACATCGCGGCATACCGCGTCAATTCGCCCGCCCGCCAATCTAAAAAATACGGCAGCCAGGGGTAGGCCACGTCCCAACGCAAAAACCACAGCCGAATTTCTTCAATCTCTGAAAGCTCGCGCGGGTCGTCAGGCGCGCGGGGAAAATCGATTACACACTGCAATTGTTGAGCGCAGGCTTGCGGTTCGACCAGGAGCTGCCGAACGATAGCGTGGCCAGGGCTGAGGTCGAGGGACTGAATGGCATCAGCCTTCAGAACGAGCGTAATCGTCATGACGTGAAGGAGATAGCCTCAGCGCTGCCGCATGGTAGTCGAGGTCGGAGGCGACGAGGCAACTGGCTCAATGCGAGCTTCGGCTTTCGCTTTAATGCTGTGACGAACTGCATCCATGAATCGCTGTACTCGAATGGGGTCGATAGGTTGTTCGATCTGGCCGTGGCGTTTCAGCGAGCTGGCCACAATAGCACCGTCAGCCACCTTCAAGAATGAACCAATATTGTCAGCATTTGCTCCTGACCCAATCAGCATAGGTGTATTGGGTGCCGCCGCCCGCGCCATTTCTAATTCATCCAGCGAAGGGGGGTGTCCGGTGGCCCACCCCGACAAAATAATACCGTCAGCCAAACCGCGTTCTACCGTATCTTTGACTGCCGCGATCGGATTAGCACCTCCCAGAGGACGAGCGTGCTTGACCAGGACGTCAGCAAAAATCTGTACGTCTGCTCCTAATTCGCGGCGATAACGCAGTAGTTGATAGGCATTACCTTCAATCACGCCTTGATCGGTCACCATCGTCCCTGACAGGACGTTCACCCGGATAAACTTAGCGCCCGTACAAGCGGCGATCGCCAGCGCGCTACAGCCGTCATTACGCAGGACGTTTAATCCCAATGGCAGGGCGACCAACAGTTGCAGGCGATGCACCACCAAACTCATGGCACTCACCACAGCGGGATCGACCTGCCCCTTCGTGAAAGGAACGTCGTTGAAATTTTCAACAATCAATCCATCAACACCACCAGCCGCTAGCGCCGTTGCTTCTTGCTCTGCCCGCGCTAGCACTGTCTCCAGCGTGCCCCCCCAGCGTGGCGAAGTGGGCAACGGTAACAAGTGCACGACCCCAATAATGGGGTTGGGAGTGTGAAAAATACGCTCGATCGCAGCCACAGGTTATCGATCTCCCCTGTCAGACATGTTGTCATTCCCGCAAAAGTTTGCTGAAGAACAATCGAGTTTTGCAAGGGTTACCGGCAAAATGGATGGAATCACAGATCGGCTTATCCAGCGTTTTGACGAGGGCAAGGCCACGGGCTATTGATGCACTACGTTTCTTCTATCCAGACTAACGCCGATCCGCTCCCCCAAGCGTCATCAATTCCGCAGTGGTCTCGCGTCGCCATCGGTATTGGTAGCAATCTCGGCGTTCCTCAGCAGCAGATTGCGCAAGGGGTGCAGTTGCTACAACAACATCCTCGCATCGACATCATCAGACTTTCGCCGTTCTACTGGACGAGTCCGGTATACCAGCACGAACGACCTGAAATTCCCCATCCTGCGTATCTCAACGGTGCTGCCATTCTCGATACGGCTCTGTCTCCAACCGGATTCATGCAGATTTGTCTCGATGTCGAAGCCGTTCTGGGTCGCGTCCGGCAGCAAGAGTGGCAGCCACGCCCCCTCGATCTCGACATTCTGTTATGGGAGGAGCAGCAGTTCGATCTCCCTACAGTTTCCGCGCCCCATCCACGCATGCGCGATCGCCCTTTCGTGTTGGTACCGCTCAGTCAACTGGTGCCCCACTGGCGCTATCCTCTCGCCCATCCCAACCTCGCGAATCCGAGCCTGTCGTACCCGAGCGTGGCGGAGCTAGCCGAGATGGTGGGCTGGGATGGCGTTGAGATCGAGCTCCCTCTGTGCATTCCCATGCCGCATGTCAATCTTGAGGTTGGCCGTGTCTGAAACCGTCGAACGCCTGCAAACTGCCACCGCAGGGTTGCTGTGGACGAGCGAAGCTGACTATCCGTTTGAGGTATTTGAGTGGACCGACGGAACTGAACTCGATCGCGATGCTCTTCTAAATTTCCTTGCCTTACCGCCCGATACCCAGGTGGAATGCATGGAGGTCGACCGTTTCTTTGAGAAGGCAATGCGCGATCGCGACTGGTACGACGAAGTCGAAAGTGCGCGGGCGCAAAAATTTCGAGACTTGGTTGCTATGTTGCACCAAACCTTGAGCCAGATACGAGTATTTCGCCTCGGCACAGTCGAGATTGACGTTTATATTGTCGGGCGATCGGCTCAGGAAACCTGGGCAGGTCTGCATACTCACATCGTCGAAACTTAACCGCGATCTCGCTGACGTTCAATCGCCTCTTGCACGGATACAGGCAGATTAGAGAACAGGTCGTACTGAGTACTTCTTTCAATATCATCAACAGTAACGATATAGTCCTGCCAATTCGGCTTGAGGCTTTCCCGGTTGGGCATGTCAATGGCGATCGTGCGGGTCCGCTCGGTAACGCTATCAAGTCCGACACTGGGGCGATCCAGCACTAAGATGACTTTCCAAACGTGGGTGGGTGCGGTCACTTTGCCCTCGTCGATGCGCTTGCCGTCACCGTAAACGCCAGCAACGACGTATAGCTCTTTGCCTTGCTCGACGAGCTCACGGGCGTACTCTTCCAACTCTTTCCACGGCCCCCGATTATTGGCAGCAGTTTGCGGCACAATATTTGTCATCAAAAACGTGGCAGAGTTATCGGCCTCACTGCGGGTGCGGTCGGCCGAAGGAACTAGATGTCCACGGTCGAAGCCACTGCCCGTGTAGTCGCCGTGGCGGACGCGCTCCCAGGTGGCGGGTAGCGTTTCGTCCGGCCGAAAATCATCCTGTCGCTCCGCCTGTCCCAGCCAAGATGAATTGAGTTGCCAGCTGACCCAATTAGCCGTGCCGCGAGAGCGATTGTAAGACAGTGCGTACTGCGGCTTCTCCATTAGATAATTGTTCGGATCGCTGCCTGCCTGACTGGGATTGCCCGCAACTAGGTGCCCGCCACTGCCAGATGGCACTTGCGGTCCCAAGCAAGCTTGAAAAACGTACAGCGCGCCAGCGAGTAACGCGATCGCGACGGAGGCGGGACCGCGATAGCGAGGTGGCAACATGCTTAAATGACGACGCAGTTGATGACGATTGCGCACAATACTCTGCCACTCCAATCAACCGTACATTAACTCTTACTACACGCTCGCGTAACCCTCCGCTGCTGCGCTGATTTGAGATTGGGTAATCAGTTAAGAGCTGTGTAGAAATGCTTAGTATGATGTATCAAGCGTTAACAATGTATCGAGGATTGACCGAGATGAACTTTCAGCAGTGGCGCGTAGGAGTGGCTTTGGCTACAGGTATGGGCCTAGCATTCGTAACAGCTGTTCCTTTCCAGTTCGTTGCATGGGCTCAGTCCAGTGGCGATCGCATGCGTATCGCGGTGCTGGATTTCGATTTTGGCAGTACGGGAGCGGCTGGAGGCTATTTCGGCGGCGCAGAAGCGCGTGGAGTGAATGAGATCCTTGTCAACCGTTTGGTTCAAGACGGCACATATTCTGTCATCGAGCGCAGTCAGTTAGATGCCATTTTGCAAGAACAGGATTTAGGCGCTTCGGGCCGCGTTGACGCGAACACCGCCGCACAGATTGGTCGGATCCTCGGCGTCGACGCCATTGTTACCGGTACTGTCACCGAGTACAACCTCGACCAACAAGTGTCGGGGGGAAGCGTGGGCTTTTTTGGCGTGTCAGCCGCAACGGACGATAAAACCGCAACGGTAAAGTTGAATGCGCGTATGATCGGCACCAGCACGGCAGAAATTCTCGTGGCAGCAGAAGGAGAAGGTATAGCGACTCAATCCGATAGCCAAGTCCTCGTCCTCGGTACGGGAGGAGGTAGTCAAACCAATAACGTCCAAAAGTTGCTATCTGAGGCAACCGAGCAAGCAATTGACGGAGTGATGGAGGAGCTAGTTAGCGCGCAGGGTCAGTTAGCCGCCCTGCCCACGGCTGTTCCGGATGTGAGTGCAACGGTTGCCGATGTATTTGGCAGCGAAATTACTTTGAACAAAGGATCTGCTGCTGGGCTCCGTCCCGGCATGATTATGTCCGTAGAACAGGTAGTGCGTGAGGTGATCGATCCCGAAACCGGCGACGTTCTACGAAAAGTCACGCAGCCCATAGGGGAACTTGAACTGGTGGAAGTCAGCGATCGCTCGAGCGTGGGACGGACGCTGTCGGGCGTCTTCAATGTTGGCGATGTTGCCAAGCCTGTCAGCGACAAGGCAGACGCAGGACCCAATTTGCTCGACTATCAGGAGTAAATTACCCCTTGCACTGGACCAGATCGCTTTAGATATCTGGCAAACATCGCGGTCGTTGCGCTTCACCTATTCTGATGAAGAAAGCAGTTGAACTGAACCACAGTCCCGCGTAGAGGTCGGTCGTGCAGAACAAGAGCGCGCTAGCAATTGCTGCGATTGGCATGACCATGACCGTCGTATTTGCAGGGTTGGCTATAAGCGATCGCCAACGCGTGTATCGACTCACGGTAGCTACGGGAAGTCCGGCAGGTCAGTACTACGCTTTCGGACGCGCGCTCTCCGAAATCGTAGCCCGTCACGCGCCCCACATCGAGTTAACCGTCCGGGAAACAGAAGGCTCGGTCGACAATGTCACTTTACTGGAGACCGGTAAAGTTGATTTGGCGATCGCCCAGAGCGACACTCCTACGCAAGCAGAGGCGCGAGCCGTCGCCGCCTTGTTTCCAGAATTCTTTCACGTGTTGGCCGCGCCAGAAGCAGCGATCGATCGCCTCGCAGATCTTCGAGGCAAGCGCATTGCCCTCATGCCAGAACGTAGCGGTTCCTATGCGCTGTTTTGGCAAATCGGGCAGCATTATGGACTAACCCCCCAAACAGTCACGGCGTTGGCTTTACCGCCCGAACGAGCGCACGCCGCTTTGCAGGCTGGCGAGGTGGACGCGCTATCCAAGACCATTGCGCTCGGCAATCCCGCTACTACTGACCTCCTCCGCACCAGCAACGCACAGCTCGTACCGATCGCACAGGTGAAAGCCTTACAAATTTCGCTGCCTTTTTTGGAGGCAATCTCCATTCCCTCCGGGGCCTATGGGGGTGCGCCAGCAATTCCACCAATGGACGTGCCCGCTGTGGGTGTACGTGCCATGTTGCTCGCCAGCGCGGATGTTAACCGCTCGGTCATTTACGAGCTCACGCGTCTCCTCAACGAACGCCGTAACGAACTTATTGCCCGATATCCTCTCGCGGCAGCCATTGAATTTCCGACGCAGGCCAATACCGCCAGTATTTTGCCGCATCCCGGCGCGACTGCATACTATGCCCAAGACGAACCGAGTTTTGTCGTCCAGTATGCCGAAGCCATTGGTTTGGGCTTGTCCGTTTTGGTGCTAGTGGCGTCGGCCCTCTGGCAACTCCGGTTGCGCTTGGAACGACGACAAAAAAATCGTGCCGATGCCTATAATCTCAAGGTGCTCGACCTGCTGGAGCGCGTGTATGACTGCCACGACCTTAAGGAACTCGATGCAATTCGCCATCAATTATTCGAGATTCTCAAAAAAGTGGTGGAAGATTTGGATCTCGATCGCATCGACCCGGACTCTTTTGCCTCATTTACATTTCCTTGGGAAGCGGCAATTTCGGCTATTCGTCATCGCGAACGACTGTTGTGGAATAGCGATCGTCCATCAACCTCATCCAGAAAGCGTCTGATCGTCTGAGCTCTAAAGTCTTGCAATGCGAAACAGAAAACCAATCACCGCTCGTCCTGACGTATGCTCCCAATTCACAGGGGAGGCTTTCTCGTCCTCCTCAGTCCTCCTCTCGATGAGGCTATCGTCGGTACTCTGATGTAGCGCTGCCCCCAATACTTTATCCACGATCCCAAGAACTTAGAGTGGAATGCCAATCAGGCAAATGCACCTGAATCGCATTGTGAAAACTCGTCAAACTTCTTGGGCAGTCGCTCAGCGAAGGGATCCTGCCCCCGATTCGGTTGAAGCACTAATTAGTGGGACTTGATGATGGAATAAATGCCCATCGAGGCGCTATCCTATCAGCCTCAGGATACATAATATCCGCCTGGCGCAGCAGCCGTTCCCAGCTATCGGCGTAAACAAAATTATTCGGATCGCTGTGACGTAATTGGCCCAATTCAGTGAGAGCATCGTACCAATACCCCGAACCAGCATAAATTGAGGCACGTTCAAGTGGAGAAGCACTTTTCAGCCGTGCGCGCAAGTCGGGTGTAGCAGCCACATGCCAAACAGACCCCCTAGCGAACAAGATATTTGGCTCCTCCTTGGGAGCACATTGAACTGAAATTGAAAGCGTCCAACGATAGAGACGATCGGGTTCCAGGGGAAGAGCAACTTCAGGCACTGTAACTCCGAGCACGTCTGCCGGGCCGGGCTTCAATGTGAATTCGGTACGGAAAATGTAGCGATCGGCCTCATCTTGTAATACAAATTCTAAAGGTAAGCCCGTGTTTCCAACGTCGGGAATGTAAAACCAAAAACTCGGACGAGCCGAAGCCGACCTACCCCATACATGACCGTCAAGGTCGGGTACTAAGGCGGTTATTAATTCATAACCCCGACAACCTCGGCTGGCTCCCCCCACTCTCCGACCGCTTGGCATACCGTGCTCGGGAGGTAATGGTGGTGGTACGAATACAGCCTGAGTTGATTGCTTATTGAGCTCAGGAACTTGCTCCTGGGATGTTGCAGGTGGAACAGATTGAGCGCGGATCATTGACCCAGACAGCACAATACTCGCTGCAGTGCCGAGTACGACGCACCAACGCGTAACCTGCTTTAGTAATGCAAATACACTCATGTGCATCTAGCCCCTCTCGGCAATTTCACCTCGACGTCACATTATTTAATGTGGTTTTCCGCAGTCGAGTAAACCCTACCATTCATTTATTTATTTACCGCTGGTAGTATAGCGAACCGAATTTCTATGAAACTAGCACTGGTCACGGCAGCCAAAATCACAGGTACGACGGGTAACCACCAGCCCCAAAACGAGAGGGTCACAACCGCAGTCCCGCTCAAGCCCGCACTGGCGATCGCGATCTCGGCCATAGCCGAGGGTAACGACTGCCGACGCATGATTGCCCACATCCCACCCATGCAGGCTCCCGCCAACACCCACAGTCCATCTGCCCAGGCAGGAAGCGGATATAAGATCGGGCGATCGTCTTTTACTGCCGCCAATAGTTGACTTACCATCTGTGCTTGTAGCATTACTCCTGGAATTGTGTCTTCCTCGGCAGCAACTCTGCTAATTGGAGTCTCCCAGATGGTATCCCTAAAGTGGATATCATCTGTTGTGCCAATCAGGACAACGCGATCGCGCGCGAAATCGGGGTCGAGACGATCGGTCAAGATATCTGTCAAACTGACCTGGTGTACAGCAGCATCGCCCGAGACTGAGGTGCGATAGTTTAGTAAAAGTTGATATCCTCCTAAATCGGTCTTGCGGTATGCTCCTTGGCGTTGCGAGAGAGGTGGAAATTTACGATCGCCCAGTTTTAGCACCCCCCTAGCATAGGTGTAGCTAGGTAAGATTCCTTCTTCTGCCAAGTAGCGAAACGCCAACTGAGTACTGAAAGCATATTGAGTGGCGCAAACTGATGCGGGTTCTGGAATCATTGCTAACAAATGGCGACGTACCAAGAAACCACGATCGGGGACAAAGTCAGAAAATCCCCAGCGTTCAGGCGAAACTTCTGGTGGCGGGGAGAACTCGGGCTCGTTTTTTCGAGTATTGCTAACTTTACAGGTAACGACAAGGCTGTCATTTTGGGCCAAACGCTTAGCTAGAGCCGGGATTTGAGTCGGATCCTCACGGTAGATATCCAACCCAATGACTCGCGGCTGATACGATTCCAATTTTGCTAGAAGCAAGAGTAATGCTTCATCTGATAGCGATAAGCCTTGTTGTCCATGCTTGCGAATATCTTCAGCATCAAGGGTCACGACCAACAAGCGCGGGTCGAGCAATTCGGTAGGGCGCAAAGCCAAGACGTGATCGAAAGCTGCTAATTCCCAACTTTCAAGCATTCCCGCTAAACGAATCCCGCTGATGAGGACGGTGGAAATCGCACTGGCGATCGCCACGGCTAACCCGCGTGTTTTCCACAACTTTTGTATGGAGAGCTTTTGTCGTTTTCGTCCGGATACGTCAGCTACTGTTGCTTCCTGTGACCGACGGGAAAGCATGGAACGTCGACCGCACAATTCATCCCAAGAAGACGGCGATACAGCTGGATTTTGAATGATCACGGGTAACCAAGAGGCGCAGGGAAAGTCCTGTTCCCAGCCCTCCAGTCGCTCCCTAGCTTCTCGAACAGCAGGATACAGCGCTCCTGAGCGCGCAAAAGCGGACAAGAAATAGCTTAAAAAGGCTCGTGCAACGCAGTCAGGCACAGGGGCCCGCATGACGATTGCTTGTGGTACGTTTAGCTCAGCTAACTGACGCGCCAACCCCAAGCCGTCGCACGAGTTAAAAATTGCTAATTGCAGACCCTGCTGAATAGAGCGTCGCAAGGCACCCTTCAAATCTGAAATTGCAATTCGAGTACTGTCATCCAGAGCCATCCAGCCACTTTGGCTGCCGCCGTCACTAGAGCTGTGTCCTGAAAACAGCAACACATCCCAAGGCCTCGACCATAATCGATCAGTCAATTCTCTTAACGTCGGCGTGCTCGCTACAACCACGTCCATATCAGCATGACGCTCGATCTCGGCAATATCCGCATAGGGATCGATCCCTGCTGCTCCCCCCATTAACGCCAACACGCGAGCGCCCTCGTTCCGTGCGTCAGAGCCATTGCGCTGGGCGTGCGGGGCAACGGCGAAATTCGGCATGCTTAAAGCCACTTCAGCCAGAGGATATGACTCAAGGCCTTCCCAGGCACACCAAGGTAACTGTTGCACCTCCAGATCGGCTGTTTGGACGATCAGTCGCACTCGCTCTGAAGTCTGACAGCGTTGCCAAATCGTTTCGCGTAGTGGGCGAAAGGACTCACCTCGCAGCCATAAATTGAACTCGCGATGCAGGTGAGTAGCAGCTTCCAAACAAGTCTGCACGCGATCTTGATGCGAAGAATGTGAGATCGCTTCTTGCCCGCCAATGGGTTCGAGCCGAAACGACAGCCCCAACTTTCGGTAAGCCTTTTGCCAAACTTTGTAGAAGAAAGGTAGCCGCGGCGCTGCTGCCAAACGACCGACCTGCTCGCACTCGTGAGGCCGACCTTCCGGTCCTATTTGCAGAATGACCGAAAAACCCCACTCAAAGGAACCGTCAATGATCTTGAGAGTGACAACTTGACTCACATCAGCAGCCTGGGTGCACGACCTCCAATTTATGGCCTCATACGATGATTCGAACGATAGCTCGAATTAACTGAGTCTTAAAGTTGAAAATGCTCAACTGCCTCGCAATCACTAGCTGCTACTCGGACGCTGAAATGTTCGCCCTCAGAACCACGAAACTGCATTTGCAAGCAGTCATCCGCAGGCCGAGCGTGGGCTTCCAAAAAAACTGCATCCGCTTCATCTCGCACTTCCAGCTGCAACCCTGTAGATAAGCAAGAGCCGGATTGCAAAGGGTGAACCTGAACTCGAACAGACCAATTACGTTCGGCCTCCGGGCGCACATCCAACACCAAAGCCACCGAACAGTCGCGATCTAGCTGACTGAGGTCAATCGCCTTCGCGCGACAAATCCCCCCAGCATCTGCAGGGGTAGCAACAGTGGCGGCAGTCAAACTGCGGAAAGCATAGCCGCTTGCCCACTGCTGTGGCTGTAGCAAGGCCTCCACTGCTTGCCATTCTGGTGAAAAGCTCTGCTCGAGCCACTGCCGTAATTGCACGAATGGCTGTCGTAAACGGCGTAACTCATCTAAATGCTCGAGTATGCGTTCGGGAGCCTGTAACTCGGAAACCAAAACGTTGGGAGCAGTCACTTTCGCCAAAAAACCGAGCATTACAGCTTCTTGCCGAGCTTCATCTATCTGCACGATCTCGTACCCAATCCGCTCGTGCCAAACCTCAAAAGGGACATAACAAACATTTTCTCCAGGCCGTACCGCTCGACATTCCAAACGGCCATAGCCAAGAACTTCAAGATCGGCAACGTCTGCGCAGGCACGGACTACGGCATTCCAACTATCCCCCACCGTTAAGTCAGTCTGAATCCCCATCCAATCCAGATACTCATTCACCGCCCAAACAGCTAAGGTATTGAGGCGTACCTGTGCGGCCTTCTTTTCACTACATTGTTGACCCGCAAACCGTTGCGCCTCTTCAAGGGCGGCGCGGGGTAGGGGTAATGATAGCTGCATTGCTTTCATCATATGAAAATAGGAAAAACTGTAGATCCTTGACTTCACTTACCCTCAGATTATAGAAACAACTCAAGAGGTATGGCTAGGAAAAATAGGAATATTAAATCCTGTAAATCTCTGCATAAAGTTACTGTTTTTGCCTGAGAACGAATAACGTTATATTAGCAATTGTGCGCTATGATCGCTTACAGCTCTTTTCTAACATGAAATCAACATGACATATATTGTCGCACCTGGTCGGCGACGTTTTATGTGAATACTGTGTTCGGATGGAGTGCGCATAACGTTATCGGTGGTTGAGTTCGAGCAGCATCGTGAGACTCGGTATTGGTCATTTCATGGCGTTATTACAACCCGACATTGTTGTCGGCGATACGGTGGTCCAGTTAACGCCAGCACCGCTACTACAGCGAGGAATTGCTGGGGTCGTATTGGATATTGACGACACTCTGGTGCCAATGCGCCGTGCGGACATCACTCCTGAGGTGGTGCGGTGGCTACAAGGCATGTGTCAACATTTCGATATTTGGCTAGTTAGCAACAACCTCAACACCCAACGCATCCAGCGCATTGCAGCAGCGGTTCAGCTCCCCTATATCGATAGCGCTGCAAAGCCTTCGCGCCGTTCTTTGCGCCGTGTCCTAGCAGCAATGAAGCTTCCTCCCGAGCGCGTTGCGATCGTAGGGGATCGCTTGTTTACAGATGTTTTGGCTGGCAATCGGATGGGCATGCTGACCGTGCTGATCGATCCCGTCTGTCGTGTTTCCCGTCCCTTGCCCTGGCTGTCCGAACGAAGTTTTTTTCGCTTGTGGGGCGTAAAGTTGAAGAAAACATTATGAAGCGGCGCGAGCTATCAGATTTCTGAGAATCTGAGATTGGTTTAAACGGAGCCAACAAATTTATAAAAGGCTCTGAGCTTTCAATCTGAGTCTATATAGCACTATTGGCGATCCCCATATTGGGGGATCGCTACTTTTTTGCGATAATATCGAGGCACCTCAGCCTCATTACGATAGGGTAGGGTGCAGTGCCGTTTTTCGTCACTGTGGTTCGCATTCGTACCGCTCCCAACTCGCGGACATGAGTTTAACAAGAGGCCCGGGACTTACAGGATTGTGAGTGCGCCTGTATTGCATCCAGAAACGGTCGAGCACGTCCGGCAAAAGGCCGACATTGTCGAGGTCATTGCTGAAAAAGTTGTGCTGCGCAAGCGGGGCAAGAATTTTGTCGGACTCTGTCCGTTTCATCAGGATCGCAAGCCGAGTTTTAACGTCAGTCCTACCAAGCAAATTTATAAATGCTTTTCCTGTGGCGAGGGAGGAGATGTCTTGCGCTTCGTCATGCAGGCGGAGCAACTATCGTTTAGCGAAGCTATTCTCAATCTCGCTCGCCGCTATGGAGTGGAGGTGCGCTCCCAGTCCCCTGAGAAACGGCAGGAGTACGAGCGACAGCGATCGCGGCAGGAAAAACTCTACGAAATTCTGTATTTAGCAGCAGATTTCTATCAGCACGCGCTCCGCTCTCCGGCAGGCGAAGCCGCAAGAGCCTACTTGGAGAAACGCGGTATTGCAGTCGAAACGCAGCAGAAATTTCAGCTCGGGTTCGCACCGGCGGGCTGGCAGCCGCTTTACGAGTACTTGGTAAACCAAAAGCGCTTGCCCGTTAAATTGCTCGAAGCTGCCGGGTTGGTAACGCCGCGCGCTAACGGTCGCGGTTGGTACGATCGCTTTCGGCACCGCATCATGCTGCCCATCTTTGACGTCCGGGGTCGCATCATCGGTTTTGGCGGGCGCGCCATGGGGGACGAGCAGCCCAAGTACCTCAATTCTCCTGAAACCGAGCTCTTCGACAAAAGTCAACTTCTCTACGGCCTCAACTTCGCGCGGGAGGCGATCGCTCGTCAGGATCGCGCCATTGTGGTGGAAGGCTATTTCGACGTTATTAGTTTGCACCAGGCCGGGATCGAACCCGTGGTGGCTTCAATGGGAACGGCCCTTGGGGCTCAACAGGTCAAGCAGTTGGTTCGCTATAGCGAGTCCAAACAAGCCATCTTGAATTTTGACGCTGATGCGGCAGGAACGACGGCCGCTCAGCGCGCAATCGCCTCCCTCAAAGACTTTGCCCGTCGTGGCGAGCTGCAGCTGCGCATCCTGACGATCCCCGATGGCAAAGACGCTGACGAATTTTTGCAAGAGCACGATACGGCTGACTATCTCAACTTAGTAGAATCGGCTCCGCTGTGGATCGATTGGCAAATTCAGCAGGTTTTAGCCGGGAAAAATTTGGCTCAGCCGGTGCAATTTCAGCAGGCATCTCAAGAGTTGGTCAAACTCTTATCCGAGTTGATCGAACCGATGATGCGATCGCATTATTTGCATCGCGTGGCGGAATTACTCAGTCGCGGCCAAGGTCGATTAGCACTCCGTTTAGAAGAAGAATTACGGCGCAATATTCGCGCCCACCGCTGGCAGGGTCAGAAACAATCTACGCCTGATAAAGCCTCTAAGCTACATCTATCGGAATCACAACTGCTGCAAATTTTCCTGCATTTTCCTCAATATCGCAGCTTTATTCGTGATGAGCTGATGGTCCGCGAGTTGCAGTTTAGCCTGGCTCACCATCGCTTGTTATGGCAAAAAATTCTTGAGGCAGTGGTTCCCAATCCGGATCTAGAAACTCAGGATGAGGCTCTCCTCAACGCTCTTCGCACCAGTTGCGCTCACGACGAGCAGTTGAATCAACGCTTATCCCATTTGCTTTGGCTGGATGACAATACTCGTGTCGCCCTCATGCGACCGCGCATGGTCGTGCGAGCGGCGATCGCCAATATGGAATTGGAAATTTGTCAGAAGCGTTATCGATATTGGACGCAGCTTTGGGACAAAGCCTACAGCGATCGCGATACCGGCTTGGCTCGCATGTACCAAGATCAAATTCAGGACGAGCATCGTAAAATTCAAGAGCTTCAGAAAGCGGCGCAACTTACCTACGAAGATATGGTGCAAACTCCGCTGGCTGAAGAACAGCTGTAACCTTAGCTTCAGCCCCCGAGTGACGGTTTGAGCGTTGGCTTATCTCCATAGCTCTTGACGGTTGCTACATCACATAGCGCGCGATCGCCCTCTCAAAGCCAAGGGGCGATCGCCTGGCACGCTATTCCCAGATGGAGTTGATGAACTGCTGATGGGAATCGTCGGTGTTGGGATAGGGAACGTACGTATCAGTCGCTGAGTAGCTGGGAGCCGAGTAGCTGGGGGGAGCGTAGACGTTATTGTCGGGGCTCAGGGGAGTGTAGGTATTCCACCCATCGTGAACGTACGTTTGAGTGTCATAGCTGTTGGAGCCGTAGACATCGCCATATTGATCCACCCAGCAAGAGTTGTAGTATTCGCAGCCAGAAGTGTCATACATCATGTTCGACCAAGGATCGTAAACTTGAGCGCTTGCGATTTCTGCCATACCGCAGAAGGCAGCCAGACTTAAAGCAGCGGAAACAAGACGAATAGGCTTCATGGCAGCGACCTCTTTGTTAAATATCAAACTGCAATGTGTTTTATAGTCCGATAAAGATTCGTGAGGCTCAGCGATCGCGATCGCTGTTTGCCAGTGTCTCCCGTCACGAATGCAAGAGACTGTTGAGGACGGAGGACTTAGGCTCCGGATATTGCACACTCTACTTAATGAAGTGTCTGGGAAAGCTCCCTACGAGATCTCTCAGGGCTATTGGATCTGCTGCCGTCCATCATCTTGTTATGCCACCTGAAAACATACCCAAGTATTTGCACGTTGGTGGGTTGATAGCGATGGGCTTTGACCCGAGCGGTAAGTATTTGCTAACGATAAGCCATTCGGGGCGTGGATTGTTTTCAGCTGCTACCTGGCAACGAATTGCCCGAGACCGTGAACTTGCCTATCCAGAAAACGGTTTCGGTATTGGCATCGGTCCAGTCGCAAACGAGATGATACTGGTTACGGAAATGAACTACGAAACCGAAGAGTTGTGCCTAATCACACTGGATGGAACCCACAAACTCGAATACGACGCTGGTACAATTTCAATCATTGATGTTGATTAGTAATGCTATGTAGTTGTGCAAATGGATGCGGCGTCACAAGAGCTTGCAGCAAAGCAACAATTCGCAGCAGGTTTGTTGTCAAGCCAACTCATCGTCTGACAAATCACAAGTTGCCAGAGCACTAAGCTGACCCAGGAATCACGTCAAACCTCGCTCCTGTATTTCAAGATTGAAGATCCGACTTAGCATTTGATGATGCGATCGCTTGTGCGCCGATCGATACTGATACATAACGACATTTCAGTTGGAACAGTGCGGGCCTGACACGGCTTACGCTTTGAACTGCTGAGATGTTTGCGGCAACATGGCAAGTTGCGACTCGGTATTGCATTCGAGCACTCATGACAGCTATTTATCCCCCTGCGGACTTCGACGCAGAAACCTATCTCGATTCGCTCACGCACTTTGGTATCCAGCTCGGGTTGGAACGCATCGAGGCATTACTCGACGTGTTGGGGCAGCCTCAGCAAGGGCTCCCCGTTATTCATGTTGCTGGGACTAATGGGAAAGGCTCGGTTTGTGCTTTAGTCAGCCAGGCGATCGCCGCTGCGGGCTACCGCGTCGGTCGCTATACGTCGCCTCATCTGGTTGACTGGCGCGAACGCGTTTGGGTGCAAGGGCAGTGGATTTCTATTGCTAACTGGAACAGCGTTCTTTGGCAAGTTAAGCAAGCCCTACAGGCATACTCCGCCGCCCTCGATCCGCCAACGCAATTTGAGGTGGTCACGGCGGCAGCATGGCTGTATTTCCGTCAGCAAGCCGTCGAGATTGCCGTAATAGAAGTGGGGTTAGGCGGTCGCCTCGACTCCACCAATGCCGGAATATCGCCCTGCGTCAGCGCTATCACTTCTATTGGCTGGGATCACTGGCAACGCTTGGGCAACAGCTTAGCCGCTATCGCAGCTGAAAAAGCAGGGATCGTCCGCACTGGCATTCCTGTCGTCAGCGCCCCGCAAGTTCCAATCGTGCAGGAAGTTCTTCGAGCGCGGGCTCGAGAATTGGACGCGCCTTTAACTGTTGTCGAACCCGCTCGAGCGATCGCGCTACACCTAGCTGAATGGCAAGGACAAACCTATCCGCGTCCTTTTACTGGCTCGGTGCAACTGGAAAACTTGGCGATCGCCCTCCAGATACTTGCCACGTTGCGCCAAGCTGGTTGGCATCTGCCTGAAAACGCAATTCAAACCGGCTTTGCCGATGCTCGCTGGCCGGGCCGATTGCAGTGGGTCGAACTATGCAATCGCAAAGTGTTACTGGACGGCGCCCACAACGTACCGGCAGCCATCGCCCTGCGCCAATATCTCGATACGTTGCCATACCCCCAACGTCCGACAACCTGGCTGATGGCCGTACTGAAAACCAAAGATGCTGCTGGCATCTGCCAACATCTGTTGCGAAAGGGCGATCGCCTGTACGCTTTACCGTTACTCGGCCATACAGCTCATCTGCCTGCTGAACTGATACAAATCGCGCTTGCAGCTCAGCCACACTTGTCAAAAACGCGAGCGCTGGCAACACTCGACCACCTGCCTGCCTGCTTAGAATCCATCCCAGACGGCGAGGGTCCAATTATCGCCTGTGGCTCGCTCTACTTGCTGGGGGACATCATGAAGCGGTACTTAGAGCGGCAATAAATTCTGGCCTTTGACCCATCCCTCTTGCTCGTTAACATCACGACGAATCCGCTGCCACACGCCATCGTCACTCAACCCCAGAACGACGACAGTCTCATTCATAGCTGCACCGCCCAACGTTGCGGACTCGACAGAGGGTTCTGCTTTCACCAACAATCCAATCGGTTCGACCACTCGCGCCTTGGTTCCGTCAGGCAAACTAGGGGGAATATTTTCCGGGCGTGCTGCCAGCGGTTCGGGAGCGCGTGGCACGCTCGGATCGAGAGGCGCGGGGGTATTATTGCCGGGAGGCTCAGCGGTTTGAGCTGCTTGCGCGCTGTCTAGCTCGCGTACTTCGCGCGCAAATTCAGGAAGAGGTGGATTTTGGGTGAGGGGGCTAAGCAATTGCCAAATCTTCCAGCCCAGCCCAGCCAGCGCCCCTGCCAAAACCCCTAAGCACAGTAACGTCATCCAAGTGGCAAAGACGCGCTGTGGGCGCTGCGACCGTCGCTGGGTCATTGGAGCCTCGATAGCGGTTATCGGGCGCTCGTCAGTTGCGCTCAAGTTACTGCTGTTATCCATAGCGCCTGCGAGTCAAATCCTCTCCACAACTGCCAGTACACTTACTTGGCATTACTGTGAAGTATACGCAAGCCAGAACCAATCTACCAACCGTATCGAATTGCAGCCCAGCTTCATTAATTTCCGTTGCTTTGCTCAGGCATTTTTTACCGTGGTTGCCTCTCTCGCTCCCGACACGTTGCTGCAGTTGCCTCATGGTGGCGATTGCCACGCGGCTGCTGCGATCGCGAACTGCGCACCAGACGAGATTCTCGATTTTTCCGCCAGTCTCAATCCGCTCGGACCGCCCGCGTCTGTTTTGCAAGCTGTGGCCAGCACCCCTGCCGCGATCGCTGCCTATCCCGATCCCGACTCCACCCAGCTACGACAGGCTCTCGCAGAGCACTACCGGCTCAATCCAGAATGGATTTTGGCCGGCAATGGTGCAGCAGAATTATTCACTTGGATTGCCCGCGACTGTGCCGGTATCGGGGAAACGGGCTTGCCCGTTCCTGCCTTCGGAGACTACGTTCGCGCCTTACGGACGGCAAATGCCTCCCATACGAACTTGACCATGCTTGATGCCGCAGGTCAGCTTGCCCCAGCTAGCGTCCTGAAACGATTGCAGGAGCGCCGCCAGTTGCTCCCGGTTCTGTTTTTGAATAATCCTCACAACCCTACAGGCCATGTTTGGAAACGAGCGGAGCTGTTGGAGATATTGCCGCGCTTCCAACTCGTTGTCGTTGACGAAGCCTTTATGGATTTCTTGCCTGGAGATGGCGCATCGCTGCTGGGTGACATCTATCAATGGCCGCAGTTAGTCATCGTGCGATCGCTGACCAAATTCTTTGCCATCGCGGGCTTGCGTGTTGGGTTTGCCGTCTCTCACCCCGACCGCCTAGCTCGCTGGCGACAGTGGCGCGATCCGTGGAGCGTAAACGGTTTGGCTACCGTAGGTGCAGTTGCCGCCCTGAATGATTATCAATTTCAACATCAAACCCGTGCCTGGTTGCCTGCCGCTCGGCAAGACTTACTCGCAGGATTTGCTTGCCTACCAGGGTGCGACCCTTACCCCAGCGCGGCCAACTTTTTGTTGATACATACAGAGGTTTCGGTAGCAGCTCTACAGCACGAACTGCTCGTCCGCGATCGCATTCTGATTCGCAACTGTTATAGCTTTGCCCGTGATGGCAGTCTGGGCAACGATGGCGATCGGTATTTCCGTGTGGCCGTTCGTACGCCGGCAGAGAATACACGGCTATTGCAGAGTTGCGCTCGATTACTGCCTGAATTGGAGCACGAAGCCAGTTTCCAATCCTGAAGACACGAAATTGGGGGTTAGGATTGAGTCACGCAACAGTCTGTAATGCCCCGCAATGACCTGTCTTCCCGTCGCGCACATCGGCGATGCCATCTTAAGAGATGTGGCCTTATCCGTTCCCGTCCCTCTTATCCCGACGGCATCATTTCAGTCTTTCGTTGCTGACATGGTGGACACGATGCGCGCGCGCGACGGCGTCGGTATTGCTGCGCCACAAGTATGCCGCTCTTTACGCGTCATTGCGGTGGAATGTCGCGATCGCTCTCGCTATCCCGACGCTCCTCTCATTCCCTTGCAAGTGTGGATTAATCCTCAAATCCTAGACCACTCCCAGCAACGTGATGTCTATGCAGAGGGCTGTCTGAGCGTCCCAGATACACGTGGCGACGTCTGGCGTCCTCGCCACATTCACCTGCGCGCGCTCAATCTTCAAGGACAAAATGTCGAATTTCATGCTTCGGGATTCTTAGCTCGCGTGCTCCAACACGAAATCGATCATCTCAATGGGGTATTGTTCGTAGATCGCTTCGATAATGCTGCCACTCAGTTTTAAGGTCTTCACGTTCGACTGATGCCTCATGCTTGCTGATACCCACATCCAGTTCGTCCGCCTATGAACATTGCCGACTCCATCACTCAGCTCATCGGTCGCACGCCGCTGGTTAGTCTCAACCGCATTTCAGCCGCAGAAGGGTGCATGGCTCGCATTGTGGCAAAGCTGGAAAGTTTTAATCCTGCCGCTTCGGTCAAAGATCGCATCGCAGTCAACATGATTGAGACAGCCGAACGTACAGGCGCAATTGTGCCGGGAAAAACTGTATTAGTGGAGCCGACCTCAGGGAACACAGGGGTGGGCTTGGCCATGGCAGCGGCGGCAAAAAACTATCGCCTGATCATCACTATGCCTGAAACCATGAGCGTCGAGCGCCGCCTATTGCTCAAAGCCTATGGTGCTGAACTGGAATTAGTGAGCGGTAGCGGCGGCATGAGCGAGGCTATCTGGAAAGCAGAGGAGATCGTCCGCACCACACCCAATGCATTCATGTTGGGACAATTCACCAATCCGGCCAACCCAGCTATCCACTACAGTACTACCGGTCCTGAACTGTGGACCGATACGGACGGTAACCTCGATATCTTGATAGCTGGTGTCGGGACAGGGGGGACTATTACAGGGGCAGGTCGGTACCTCAAAGAGCAAAACCCTGCGGTTCGACTCGTTGCTGTAGAGCCGAGCGCGAGTCCAGTCCTCAGCGGTGGCAAACCGGCCTCTCACAAAATTCAGGGTATTGGCGCAGGTTTTGTGCCTGCCATTCTCGATCGCGATCTGATTGATGAGGTCATGACTGTTGACGACGATGCCAGCATCCACTTCGCTCGCCGTCTCGCCCGCGAAGAAGGACTACTCTCGGGCATTTCCACTGGAGCCGCATTTGCCGCTGCCCTTGCTGTGGGAAAACGCCCCGAAAATGCCGATAAGCTAATCGTCTTCATTCAGCCCAGTTTTGGCGAACGCTACTTGAGCACGCCATTGTTTCGCGATCTCGAGGCCCCTGCCGTGCCGGTGTGAGGGGCAATCGCCAATCCGTGGCAGGATAGACGAATCGCGTGCGCTTGCTCAGACGCCACCTTTTTCACTCATGCAAACATTTCAAGCTCTCATCGCTACCTTGCACCAGTTTTGGAGCGATCGCGGTTGCCTCGTTCTCCAGCCCTACGACATTGAGAAAGGGGCCGGAACCATGAGTCCGCATACATTTTTGCGATCGCTCGGTCCAGAACCGTGGCGGGTCGCCTATGTCGAGCCTTGTCGGCGTCCGACGGACGGCCGTTATGGCGAAAATCCCAATCGTTTACAGCATTACTATCAATTTCAGGTTTTAATCAAACCCTCTCCTGACAACATCATCGACCTCTATCTCGATAGTTTGCGAACCTTGGGTATCGATCCTGCCGATCGCGATATTCGGTTTGTTGAAGATGATTGGGAATCGCCGACCTTAGGTGCTTGGGGTGTGGGCTGGGAAGTTTGGCTCGACGGCATGGAAGTCACTCAATTTACCTATTTTCAACAGGCAGGCGGTCTTGATTGCCGTCCCGTTTCCGTCGAAATTACTTACGGTTTAGAACGATTGGCCATGTACGTGCAGGGCGTAAATTCGGTTTACGATCTGTGCTGGCAAGAGCATCCCATTCTGGGTCGCATCAATTATCATCAAATACACCATCAGGGCGAAATCGAGCATTCGTACTATAATTTTCAACTTGCAAATACTGACATGCTTTTCAAGCAGTTTGATGATTACGAACGAGAAGCGACGCAAATTTTAGATTGGACTCAGGCACGGCTCGACACCGATCCGCCCGAACCAAATGGTGCGATTTTGCCTGCGTTTGACTGTGTTTTAAAGTGTTCCCACACGTTTAATCTCCTCGACGCTCGTAGCGCTATTGCCGTGGCTGAGCGCACACGTTACATCGGTAGAATTCGTCATCTTGCCCGTCGCGTTGCCGAGTACTATCTCAGGCAAAGGGAACTGCAGCATTATCCTTTGCTGGTTGAAGCCGCTGCAGTTTGCTAGCATAATGTACTGCGGCTTGCAGCCAATAGCGCTTGCGGCCTGTGTGGATACAATCGAGACACTCGGAGTTCAATTTCACATCTTTTTCTAGACTTTAGAATTTAATTCCTCGCGCTCGTATAGGATGATTAGACAAATTAGGCACTCGCTGAGCTAAATGAGCAGTTGTTTTTCGGTCGAGATGTCTAGCCCTTCCACCCACAGCCCGCTCTGTTGCTCGACTACGCGAATAGCAAGCTTGTCATCTCTGCCCTTTGTTCTCGAACTCACGATGAGTCGAACTTTTTATGCTCTATAACTCTCATGCTCGGCTTTCCATCTTTATCGATGGTAATAACATGTTTTATGCCCAGCAAAAAAATGGGTGGTTTTTTAACCCGCGTCGAATTTTAGAGTACTTTGCCAGTGACGAAAACGTCGATTTGGTGAATGCCTTTTGGTATACAGGCATTAAAGATCCTCAGGATCAGCGTGGGTTTCGCGACGCACTAATCAATATGGGATATACCGTCCGCACTAAGTTGCTTAAAGAATACTATGACGATCATTCCGGTCGTTTTTCCCAAAAGGCCAATTTGGACATTGAAATCGTTGTTGATATGTTCAACACTGCCGAACACTATAACCAGATGGTTCTATTTAGCGGCGATGGCGATTTTGAAAGGGCGATCGAACTGTTACGCTCTAAAAACACTTACATTACCGTAGTGTCGACTGAGGGAATGATCGCTCGCGAATTGCGTAACTCTACGGATCGCTATATCGACCTCAACAATATTCGGCAGTACATCGAAAAGGAGTAACGCGTCGCGTTCCCGAACTCATTGAGGTCGAGACTTCGCGTAATGCGCTAGTGTAACGAAAAAGCAGTCATCGAACGACGACTGCTTAGAAGTAGATTCTGATGAAAATTGTCTGTATGCAATAGACTGACAGGCTCAGCTCGGCTAAAGCGCACTGGCTCCACCAACGACTTCCAGAATTTCCTGGGTAATGCTGGCTTGACGGGCCTTATTGTAGGTCAGTTTCAAACGACCGAGGAGGTCTTTAGCGTTATCGCTCGCACTGTTCATGGCCGTCATTCGAGCAGCGAGCTCGCTGGCAGCCGACTCTTGCAGCGATCGCAACAACTGGTTGTTCAGGTACAGAGGCAGGAGGGCCTCCAGAATTTGCACCGGATCTTGCTCGAAGATCATGTCCTGGGGCAGTTCGCTGCTAGGAGTAGTCACGGTTTCGCGTTCGACCGCGAATTTGCCCCCTCGCACTAACATGCGAAAGACTTCGTCATCCTGATCTTGCATTTGCTTGGGATCGAGGGGCAACAGAGTTTGCAGCGTCGGGCGCGAGTTGATCAGCGAAATAAATCGCGTATAGATGAGCTCGACGCGATCCACTGCTTCTGACTTGAACGCGGCCAACAGGCGATCGGCGATGCGGGTAGCTTCTTCCGAAGTCGGAATTTGCTCCAGCCCGATATAAGACTCTTCAATGGGAGCATTGCGGCGCTCGAAGTATTGCGTCGCCTTGCGTCCAATCAGATAGAGTTCGTAGTCGGTGCCTTGCTCTTTGAGGGTCCGGATGCGCGTTTCTGCACGCTTGATGGCGTTGGCATTGTAGCCACCGCAGAGACCGCGATCTCCGGTCACTACCAATAGACCCACTTTCTTCACCGGGCGCTGCCGCAGAAGTGGCAGCTCGACCTGTTCGATTTGCAGTCGCGTTTGCAGGCCGTAAAACACCTGCGCCAGCCGATCGGCAAAGGGGCGCGTGGCATTCACCTGTTCCTGAGCGCGGCGCACCTTGGCGGCGGCTACCAGCCGCATCGCTTCGGTGATCTTGCGCGTGTTTTTGACCGATTTGATGCGATCGCGAATGGCTTTCAGATTCGCCATGATTGCTTACCTTTCAACGAATTGCTTAAGGGGTAACGACGTGGCGAGATTTATGCAGGAACAGCGTTTTCAGCCATGAATGCCTGCTTGTACTCGGCGATCGCGTCTTCGAGCAACTTGGTCGCTTCGTCGGTCAGTTTCTTCTCGCTGCGAATGGTGGCTTCGTACTCGGGCTTGTTGGTGCCGAGGTAGGCGACCAGTCCTTGCTTGAAGTCCACCACTTTATCGACAGGGATTTCATCCAGCAGCCCCTTGGTGCCAGCGTAGATGCAAGCCACCTGCTCGGCCACCGACAGCGGCGAGTATTGAGGCTGCTTCAGAATTTGCTGCAAGCGCTTACCGCGAGCCAGTTGGTTCTGAGTGGCTTCGTCCAAGTCGGAGGCAAACTGGGCAAATGCTTCCAGCTCGCGGAACTGAGCTAGCTCCAAACGAATCTTACCGGCCACCTGCTTCATGGCCTTGATTTGGGCGGCAGAGCCAACGCGACTTACTGAAATACCAGCGTTGATCGCGGGGCGCACGCCAGCATTGAACAGGTCGGCTTCTAAGAAAATCTGACCGTCGGTAATCGAAATCACGTTGGTGGGAATGTAGGCCGACACGTCACCCGCTTGGGTCTCAATAATCGGCAGCGCGGTCATCGAACCGCCACCTAATGCGTCATTCAGCTTGGCAGCGCGCTCCAGCAGACGCGAGTGCAAGTAGAACACGTCGCCAGGATAAGCTTCACGTCCGGGCGGACGGCGCAACAGTAAGGACATTTGCCGATAAGCAACTGCTTGCTTGGAGAGATCGTCGTAAACCACCAGCGTGGCGCGGCCTTTATACATGAAGTACTCGGCGATCGCCGCTCCCGTATACGGAGCCAAGAATTGCAGCGTGGCTGGAGCGTCAGCATTGGCAGCTACCACGACGGTGTAGTCGAGAGCGCCGCGCGCGCGCAAGACTTCAGTAACCTGAGCGACAGTGGAAGCTTTTTGACCGATGGCCACGTACACGCAAACAACGTCTTCACCCGCTTGGTTGAGGATCGTGTCAACCGCCACGGTGGTTTTTCCAGTCTGGCGATCGCCGATGATCAGCTCCCGCTGGCCACGACCGATGGGGATCATGGAGTCGATTGCCGTAATCCCGGTCTGCATCGGCTCGCACACAGATTTCCGGGCGATGATGCCGGGAGCGGGAGATTCCAGCAAGCGTGAGTCGGTGGTGTTGATGTCACCTTGGCCGTCGATGGGGAGCGAGAGGGGATCGACGATGCGACCAATGAGGGCGTCGCCGACAGGAATCTGAGCAATTTTGCCCGTTGCCTTGACCGAGGAACCTTCCTGGATTTCGCGACCGGAACCCATCAGCACCGCACCAACGTTATCGTCTTCCAAGTTGAGGGCGATACCGACCGTGCCATCTTCAAATTCAAGCAGTTCGCTCGACATGACCTTATCGAGGCCGTAGACGCGGGCGATGCCGTCACCCACCTGCAGGACGGTTCCGACGTTCGAGACCTGCAACTCTTGGTTGTACTGCTCGATCTGCTGTTTGATAATGCTGCTAATTTCGTCCGGGCGAATCGTAGCCATGATGTCCTCTTACAACGCTAGGGGTGGGGAAATTCGCAAACTCTCGGTGAGTTCTTAAGATGCCAACGGCCTAAGAAGCCAACTGCAAAGATAAGCGACGGATTTGACCGCGCAAGCTGGCGTCGATGACCTGAGAACCTACGCGCACGATGACGCCACCAATCAAATTGTCATCGATGCTGGTTTCCAGTTCCACGTCGGTGGATTGAGTCATCGCCTTGACGCGCTCGACCACCGCTTGTTTCTGGTCGTCTCGCAGTTCAGTGGCGGAGATTACTTCGGCCAGCGCAATTTTTTTCAGCTTGCGGCGAAGTGCCAGGTAACGCTCGCATACGTCACCCAAAAACAAGACGCGGCGGCGATCGCACAGTAGCTTCAGCACATTCAGCATCAGCGGCTGCACCTGCTCGCTCAAGGTGTTTTGTAGGACGCCCTTTTTCTGGTCAGCAGTTAGCAGCGGATTGCCCAGGAACGCGCCGAATTCAGGGCATTCCTTCAAGACGTCCAGAATGAAGCGTGCATCTTCACCAAAGGCATCAATAAGGTTATTACCGCTGCCGATGGAGAGCAGCGCTTCTGCGTAGGGGTCGGAAACCTGTTGGGCTACAGAACCAGCCATCGTTAGCGACCTCCTAGAAGCTGAATGCTGGAATCAATTAAGCGACCTTGCGTCCCCTCATCCAATCGCGAGGGGAGTTCGGCCTCAACGCGTTCGAGGGCTTGACGAACCAAGTTACGGCGCAGACGGTCCGCAACGCGAGTGCGCTCGGAGGCAATTTCACGTTCGGCTACTGCGCGCTGTTGTTCGATATCGCGCTCGGCCTGAGCCAAAATATCTTCGCGTACCTTCTGCGCCGTAGCTTCAGCCTTTTGCTTGATACGCTCGGCCTCTTGCTGGGCTTGAGCGAGCTTTTCTTGCTGCCCGGCCAAACTGTCTAAAGCCTCTTTTTGCCGCAACTCTGCAGACTCGATCGCCTTAACGATTTCTGCTTTGCGTTCGGACAAAATACCGCCAATCACGCTTTTCCCGACATAGACCAAGAAGGCCACGATAAGGACGATGTTGATAGCATTACTGCCTAAAATATCGGGATTGAAGCCAAACCCGGCTTCTTCTACCGTTTCAGCAACCGCCGCTTCGGCAAGAACGGGTATTGTTGCAGCAAGCCCTAGTAATGGCCCGATCATGATCTCTCCTGTTTCAAACGGCTGCCAATTTCAACACTGCGAAAAGTTTCAACTCTGGCGAGAGCGCGCTGGCCGCGCGTTTAGACTAAAAGCTTGGTAATTACCTGTTGGCTGAGTTGACCGACCTGAGCTTCTAACTCCCGGGTTGCCTGCTCTCTCTCTTGGGCAATTTCGGCTTTTGCCGCCTCGACTTTAGCCTGAGCTTCTTGCTGTGCAGCCATTACTTGCTGGTTGCGCGTCTTAGTGGCCGCTGCTTCCGCTTCGGTGATGATTTCCTGCGATTTCAATCGCATTTGAGCCAGCTCTTGCTTGTACTGCATGGCCAGAGCCTCGGCTTTCTCCAGCTTGGCTTTTGCCTCAGTCAGAGTCGTGCGCACGTAGTCGTCGCGACCGTCAATTGCCTGACCGAGGGGCTTAAAATAGAGTGCGTTCAGCACCGCTAGCAAAATCAAAAATTGCAGAGCCATTAGCGGCAACGTGGCGTCGAATTGGAACAGGGCCGCCTGTTCGGCAGCTTCTTCCACCGCTAAAAGCACAGTTGAGTGAAACATGAGTCTCGCAGGGTAAAAAGGTCGAGCAATATCCGAAGCCGGAAAGCTAAGGGGGAATGCGGCGATCGCGCTCGGGAGGCCACCTAACTCGCAGCTAAATAGCCACAGTCAGTCAACTGCTCCCAAACGCATAACCGACAGTTTCAATTAAGAGAAGGGATTGGCGAACAGCAGCACGAGAGCAACCACCAAACCGTAGATGGTCAACGCTTCCATAAATGCCAAGCTGATCAGCAGGGTGCCGCGAATCTTATCTTCCGCTTCGGGCTGACGGGCGATACCTTCAAGCGCAGAACCCGAAGCCGTGCCTTGACCGATACCAGGGCCGAGAGAACCGAGGCCAATGGCGACAGCAGCCGCAATGACGGAAGCCGCAGCAATAAGTGAATCCATCGAACGATACTCCTTGACAAACAATTTGCACCGAAGCGCAAGTGACGTGGACGTGGTCGAAATTGCTAGCTGCTAGCACTAGCAAACTTGTCGGGAAAGACAGATGTCTAAATCAGTCACGAGAGACAGCGATCGCGTCAGTCGTGATGCTCTTCGCCACCGTGTCCCTCCATAGCTTCCCCGATATAGGCGGCACTGAGTGTAGCGAAAATCAGTGCCTGAATAGCTCCCGTGAACAGGAACAACACCATCACGGGCAGCGGTACGAATAGGGGAACCAACAAAACCAGAACGGCAATCACCAATTCTTCCGCCAAAATATTCCCGAACAGTCGGAAACTGAGGGAAAGTGGCTTGGTAAAATCTTCCAACACATTAATGGGCAGCAAAATTGGCGTCGGCTCGATGTACTTCTTGAAGTAAGACAAGCCGCGCTTTTTAATCCCGGCATAGAAATAAGCAATGCTAGTGAGCAAAGCCAGGCTAACGGTGGTGTTGATGTCGTTAGTCGGAGATGCCAACTCACCAGCGGGCAGCTCGATTAGTTTCCACGGAAACAGGTTGCCCATCCAGTTGGAAACGAAGACGAACAGGAAAATCGTCCCGACGTAGGGCACCCAAGGTCGGTATTCCTTTTCGCCAATCTGACTTTTCGCAATGCCTTGGACGAATTCGAGGCTGTATTCCAAAAAGTTCTGCGGTCCTGAGGGAACGCGCTCCAATTGGCGCGTGCCGAAGACGACCAACGTCAAGATGACGGCGATCGCGATCCAGCTACTAATCAAGACTTGCCCGTGAATTGTGACGCCACCGATCTCCCAGTAGAGATGGCGACCGACTTCCAGTTCGGCAAGCCGAGGCGAGGATAGGAAAGGCAACACGTCGATCATGAGGATTTGGATTTGGCTAGACGGGACAGAACTTGGACAGCGTAAATCAGCAAAGACACTTTATAGGTCAGAAATCCTAGAAAGACAGGCAACACCTCTAAGACATCCATCCGAATGGCAACGACGGTCAACGCAGCCACCAAAACCAGCCGCGAAGGCCCCAACCGTTGGTTGGCACGCCCGAGCCGCGCAACTCCGCGAGCTAACATGCGGAAATAAACGACCCCACCTAACGCGCCGATACCGTAGCTGATGGCCACATGGGGGGAATACGCCACAGTCAAAGCGATCGCGATAATCCCTGCAACGACAAATGTGGTGGTTACGAGCTGTTGCTGCAAGCGGTCGTATTCACCCCCGGGTCGCATCGTCGTTACTACCGGAGCAGCGACTTCAGATTCAGCATCGCTCGTCTGCTCGACGTCAGCACATCCATTCAGCTCGGAAGACTCGGTGTCCGCAGGTGACGCTTGGCCTTCGCGAGCTGCCCATGCAGCGAGACGCGTCTCAGCAGATACGGGATAAGAAGAGGTGGTCATCTTGGCTCTCGAAACGGGGACGTGGTTTCACGATAAACGCTCGCTAAAAGAGCGCCGATTCGCACTGCACCCGCGATGCTGAGATGGCAAAACCTTTCGCAATTGCGAACAATCGTGTCGAAATCGCTTTGCCGTTCCAACTGTCGGACTTTGTCGATCGCAAACGCTGAAATGCAGTGCTGAAGCTACGTTAGCGCTTGTAACCTTTTGTCACGATTGGCTCAGCCATTAAGGAGTCTACCACCCTATGGGATCGCTCAGGCCCTGCGCTCGAAGTTTTCCTTAAGAATTCTTGCAACCTATATTTGTGCGTTGGAAACAATAGCAGCGAGAGCGATCGCACCGATCGACTCCAACCCACCCTCAGACAGGTGTTACGACCTATCGGCGAGGAGCAGCAGCTGCACCTGCTGCAATGCTCTCAGTTGTTCAAATGTGAGCGGAGCATCTAATTCAGCTTGAATGTCGCGCACCGATTTCTCCCCGTTTGCCAATGTCAAAAACTGCTGAGCAGAAGGAGACAGTGCTACAGGCTGGCAATCGTAATTCATTACGCTCGGTCCCGGCCACAACCAAATACAGGGGCTGCGATGGGCAATTGCGTCCAGTCGCATCTCATCGGTCCAGGTAAAGCGCTCCAGCGGCGATTTAGTCAGGAAGAACTCGTAGTGGGCTGGCGTCGGATCGAGCAATTCAATCGCGCGGTAGCGCTGGCGATCGGTTAACTGTCCTGCCAGCTCCATTAGGTCTGGAGCCGATGCCAACAGGCGATCGAGCTGCCAAAATTTTGGGTTGGAAAAACCAACGAACTCTAACCCAGCTCGGTCGATCCAATCAAACAGCGTATTGCAGTTATAGTCGGCTTCGCATGGATGTAAGTACATGTCGGCAAAACATTCATCTTTTCCGTTTTCCATCGACCAGCGGGCCTTATCTTGCACGACGATGCGATTGTCATCTGGCAAGGTTTCAAAGAGTTGGCGCCCGACAGTCAGTCCTTCCTTGAGGCGATCGACCGAAGCCAGTGATTGATTCTCGTCACCGTTCACCAACAATCGCAAAGCTCGCTGCATGAGCTGAATTTCCCAGCGGCCCAGTTCGCCGTAGACAAAGATGTGGGCCAGTCCACCCGGGACGAGCTTGCTCGCAATCGCATTCAAACCTGCTTGTGGGTCGGGTAAGTGATGCAGGACGCCCACGCAATTAATAAAGTCAAACTGACCGGGAATGGTCTCAATGTCGTCAATACTCAAATGACGAAAGTGCAATCGATCGGTCTCGAACTTGGCGCAGCGTTCTGCCGCGATCGCCAACGCCTTTTCGCTGAGATCGAAGGCCCAAATTTCTGCTTCTGGATTTTGGTGCACCAAATATTCCGTACCAGCCCCCGAACCACAGCCTGCATCGAGAATGCGAATGGCGGTGGACGTCGGATACCGATTCGTGCAAAAGCTATAGGCTTGCGGCCAGCTCCAGCGCCAGTTAAACCCGAGCGGATCGCCGTCGAGGAGAGGCTCTGGGGGGAAAGGATAAGTATCGTATAGTTGCCGCACTCGTTCGGTAATGGTGGCGGCAGACGCTACAGGCGTAGCATGAATGGCATTGGAGACGCGATCGGCCATGGCTTTAAATCAGACGAAACAGAGATTCGCCAACGATTATCGCGGAAAAGCTGTGGTCACGAACCCAATCTCTCGCAGCTGCTGATAGGCTTTTTGGCCTAATTCGCGCGTTGGCCCCTGGCTAGCAACCACCTGCACGAGAGGCCCAATAGCTTCTTCGGGTCGATCGGCAGCTCGGTAGACGATCGCTAGATCGTAAGAGGCTCGATCTCGCTCTTCGGCAGAATCCCGCGCGGCTAAGCGGTGTTCGTCAGCAATGGCATTATCCACGCCTGCGAACACGCCGGAAAGCTGTTGATAGTAGTTCGAGCGCGTATTGAAAGCAGTAAAAGCTTGTTGCAGGAGTTCAATGGCCCGATCGTAGTTCTGTGCTCCTAAGGCCGCATCGGCTTGCCGCATCAAGTTTTCGGCTTCTCTCTCGGAAATTGTTGCCGCTGGAACCGCTTCAGATGCCTCTGTGATCGGCTCCGCGTCGGGAAGAATCGTTTCATCAGGAACAGGCACCTCAGTCGCTGGTGCAGCAGGCTCTTCAAGTACCTCCTGCGGTGCGTCCTGAGCCCATGCACTTCCGGCCAACAGTCCTACTCCCATCGAGCCGACCAGCCCCGCTAGCCAAAACCGTTGACTCCAATTCGTACGTGCAATTTTCGATGAGCCTGAGGTTCTTGCGGAGAGAGGAGAGCGCACTTTTATCACCCAAAACACCCATTTGCCAACCACATGCGCTGGATCGCCTGCACGGAAAATTCGACAGCAGTATCGCGATCGCCTGCAGCGGCAAACTGGATCGTACCATCGGCACGACACCTCTTCAGTACTGGAATCCGCTGTCATCGCTGCAATACACTGTCATCCCTGCAATACAACGGAAAGCCAAAAGGTCCACGTGCCTCAGGCTCTGCATGAGAATTTGACAGCAGCTCCCTTGAAGAGAACTTTGGAGCCATAGCAACGAGCAATAGGTTGCTACTTTAAGCGCACCCCATCGTTCTCAAGAGTCGGGCTCACGCATGGAGAGTCTGTGCAAGGCTCAATCGGGCGAAATGACGATCGCGAGACGACCATATAGAGACTAGTCGCAAAACTCGTGAGTGAAGGAAAACAAACAACATCTATATCTATATGTCAATTTGAGGCGATCGCGCTAACGTTTGATTTAGCCAAGTCATCTCTAGTAAAAGCAAAGAAACAGCACACGCCCTCGCCGCCGATTGATATTGCATTCATCAGTAAGGCAAGAGCCCATGCTTTACGTATGGTTTGATCTAGATTTATAAAGTCTAAGAATATAACAAATTTTCCTCTTAATATATTCCTAATTTATGAAGTGCCTTTACATAGCCTCGACGAATTAAATATTGAGTTCGTTTCTCATTATGGCAATCTAGTCCAGTATGGTATAGGACCACTCTCAGTACGGGGACAAAAGTTGTATGGCTTGATTGACCTCGGAGCGCCGTAGAGAGAAATCACA
>JBCBVC010000027.1:0-36373 GCA_039817845.1 Cyanobacteria bacterium J06642_2 | reverse complement strand
CTCCAGAAGATATCCTGATTCAAATTTCGGTTATCAATCGCGGTCCAGAGACAAAAACGCTGCACGTTTTACCTCATCTCTGGTTCCGCAACACTTGGTCGTGGGGAAGCGATGGCGAAAAACCTCATCTGAAATTAGTGCAGCAGCAGGGCAACTTCAGCGAGATCGCTGCTACTCATCCAGAACTCGACCCGTATTGGTTTTACTGCGAAGGCCTGAATGGCGATCGCGAGATCCTCTTCACTGAAAATGAATCCAACTATCAGCATCTTTTCAATATTGAGAATCCGACGCCGTACGTAAAAGATGGCATTCATCGTTACGTCGTGAATGGCGAGTCGAACGCTGTTAATCCAGCCCATGAAGGAAGCAAATGTGCAGCTCGCTATATTCTAGAAGTCGCTCCTGGGGAAACTCGAACGGTCAAACTGCGCCTCTGCGATCGCGAGCTTGCCAACGCTCCATTTGGTCCTGACTTCGATCGCTTATTTCAGGCTCGCATCCAAGAGGCTGATGAGTTTTATCGTAAGGTGTGTCCGTTTGATATTGAGGACGAACTTCGCAACATTCAGCGACAAGCTTTTGCGGGATTGTTGTGGAGCAAGCAATACTATCGCTTTGACGTTACTAATTGGTTAGAAGGGGACTCGGCAATGCCCGCGCCGCCTGATGGTCGGCAATGGGGTCGCAATCATCAATGGCCTCATTTAGATAGCGATGACATTATTTCCATGCCAGATAAGTGGGAATATCCCTGGTTTGCAGCTTGGGACTTAGCCTTCCACTGCATTCCGATCGCACTCGTCGATCCCGAGTTTGCTAAGTATCAGCTCGATATCATGACACGGGAATGGTACATGCATCCCAACGGTCAGATTCCAGCCTACGAATGGGCATTTGGTGACGTCAATCCACCGGTTCATGCATGGGCTACCTGGCGCGTTTATAAGATTGAGCAACGCATGAAAGGGCAAGGCGATCGTCAGTTTTTAGAACGCGTTTTTCAAAAGCTGCTTTTGAATTTTACTTGGTGGGTCAATCGTAAAGACGCCGAGGGCAACAATGTTTTTGAAGGAGGATTTCTCGGGTTAGACAACATTGGGGTTTTCGATCGCAGTTCTGCATTACCTACAGGCGGACATATCGAACAGTCCGATGCGACGAGTTGGATGGCCATGTACTGTCTGAATATGCTGACTATTGCCCTAGAGTTAGCTCAAGAGAACTCCGTGTACGAAGACATGGCGACTAAGTTCTTCGAGCATTTTCTTTATATTGCTGATGCGATGAATCACGTTGGCCAGGAGCGGACGCAGCTCTGGGATAAGGAAGATGGATTTTTCTATGACGTTCTGCATTTCACCGATGGCGGTCGCGTGCGACTTAAAGTGCGCTCGATGGTGGGATTAATTCCTCTATTTGCTGTTACAACGCTGGAGCCTGACTTACTTGAGAAAGTACCTGGTTTTAAGCAGCGACTGGAATGGTTTGTCGACAATCGTCCAACCTTGAAAAAGAACGTTGCCTGTATGGAGGCTCTCGGAGTCGGGGCACGGCGGATGTTGGCGTTGTGTTATGCCACGTTAGATCGAGTGGAGCCAACGGATAAGCTGCGTCGCATTCTCGAAAAACTATTGGATGAAACTGAATTTCTCAGTCCCTATGGAATTCGCGCGCTATCTCGTTATCACGCGGAGTCTCCATATCACTTTCACGCTAACGGAGAAGACTTTTTCGTGCATTACGAGCCTGCCGAATCTAGTAGTGGATTATTTGGTGGAAATTCTAACTGGCGCGGCCCCATCTGGTTTCCGGTTAACTACTTACTGATTGAATCTCTGCAAAAGTTTCATCACTACCTCGGGGATGATTTTAAAGTCGAATGTCCGACGGGGTCAGGGAAGTGGATGAATCTTTGGGAAGTCGCTTTAGAGCTCTCCCGAAGATTGACAGGCATTTTCCTACCTGGAGATCGCGGTCATCGTCCCGTTTACGGAGACATGCAGCTCTTTCAAAAAGATCCGCATTGGAAGGACTACATTCTGTTTCACGAATACTTCCACGGCGACAATGGGGCCGGGATTGGGGCCAGTCATCAAACCGGATGGACGGGGCTGGTGGCAAAGCTCATCCAGCAATACGGGCAATATGCAGGGGAATGACTGCGAAAAAAACTTCAATTTTCAGGAGATCGAGTTGTCAAGGCGTCTAGCTTATTTAAAATCTCCAAACCCATCTGAGGATTGCCCATTGTAGCCATTGCCTTAAATCGCGTTTTGGCATCAAACTCTGCGATCGCAGTGGTAGAAAGTTCTTCAATTAGCTTACTGATGCTGATGCCACGAGATTTAGCTAGTTGAGCTAGTCTCTCTTTTTTGTCATCGGGTAGACGAATGGTTAGCGTTGCCATAGTACTCCGTCTCCTATGAATTGTTCGGGGCTAAAATCGCCAACTGCGGGAAAAGCAGTTCGGTATTGCGGAAGTCTTTGAGGTTGTGGGTGACGATCGCTTGAGGGTTACCCGCGATCGCCACTTCAAGTAGGCGATCGTCGTCTTCATCTTTGAGGTTAGGCCTAATAGGCAATAGGCACCCATCTATCCTATTTTGGGTTGATTCTTTGGCGATCCCCTGCAAGAACTACCTGCTGTCAAAATGGGAGAAAGCACAGTGGGTAAGTAATGACAGAGGGAAATAGCGATCGCCTGGATCGTATCGAACGCATTCTCAAACAGTCGGTGGCGACGCAGCAGAATTTATTGCAAAGTGATGCCAACTTAGTGATGAGAATGGCGGGCGTAACCGACCAGCAGACACAGATCCAAAGCGCGTTGTCCGAACTCATTCGCATGTCAGGACAGGTTCAGCATCAGCAGTTAGCAACAGCGAAAACTGTGCAGGATTCAGCCCAACAAGTAGGCGATATTCACGCGCTGGTTCGCTCTAACCGCGAAATTTTAGTAAGGCTCGAACAGCGAGAGGCCTAAAGTGATTGTGAGGAGAAACTGGTACTACGTGAGTAGTCAACACAAATCTATGGCGAGATCGTAATGCTGCTCCCGTTGAATTGAGCTGCGATATTGCCTTCATTGAGTGCACCAGACAAGCCCAATTCAGTCATACCAGCAAGAGCGTCAGCAGCAACTTCAAACTGAATAGTCATCACCGTTCCACTAGTCGAACTAGGAATGGGTTCAGCTCGGAAAGCGATCGCGCTAACCACTCCCCGATTCTCTGACAAAGGAGAAGATACCAGCATTAATCCATTGGCTTGGACTAACTCTCCTTCGCTAACACTGGTTGCCTTCAGTAGGTCTGGATCGTAAGAAATCTCTGCATCTAGTCCCCTCAACCCTTCCGCTTCAGTCAAATTGAGGGCAACAGAGAAGGTTGCGCCTGGAGTCAGAGTTTGAGCTGGTGGCAGCAATTCTAGTTGGCGATCGCTGAACGGCGCTGGAACAGAAACGCCCGGAATTGCGCGGATATCCTCTGCTGCTAGGACAGTACTACTGAGCAAAGCCGTTGCAGCATTGGCCAAAACAGTTTCAGTTAGTTGCGTCGTTAAGGGCCGGGCAGCAGCCAACACTACAGCTACATCTCGCAAATCCAACTGCCCCGCAGTTTCTGCATAGTCAGCCGTAATACCTGTAGGAGCCTCAATCGGTCCTGAAATACTCACCTGCCCCAACAATGCATTGGCGGCAGTCCGCAATGTTTCCTGGTCGGAAGCCTCTTCTCCCAAATTCAATAACGCCAGCACCAACGCACCATCGCGTGATGTGGACTCCTCTGGATTGTTTTCGTAAATCAATTCGACTCGCTCCCGATTAACAGCTTCAGAAGAAGCTGCCGCGATCGCGGGTTGTTCGTCAACATTGAGTGTAGTTGCTGTGGGTAATGATGTATCGGTTCCGCAAGCTCCGAGAACGACACACAGCCCTAGCATCACTGTCTTATACCGATTGCTCATTTCAATGACTCCCAAATCCTTTTGCATCCTGGAACTGCAATGTCACCACCACGCTCATGCAAATAGCTCTGGTTGATTCAGTCCTTCAGCCTGCGCAGCCACAATTGCAGCATCCAAAGCGGATAGCGTTCCGTCTCCAGTCACATCTCCAATGACAGAAGGATGGACTAATGGCTGTCCGGCAAATCCCGTGCCCACTCCCACTGCCACCTGCGCGATCGCCAGAGCATCCTCTGTCGTATAGTTTTCATCGCCATTGGCATCACCCAGTTGCAAGACCACTTGCATGGCTGCATCTCCAGTGGCGGCAATGCCTCCATCATTCAGCTCGACACGGGCAACAGTTATCACTCCCGTTGCTCCATAGGTGGCCTCATCAGGCACGCTAGCCGTCAGCCTCGCCAGCTCAATTGCTCCAGATGCCAGCGTTGGCCCAGCGAGGGTCGCAGTAACCTGGCCCAATACCTCGTCAACGCGTTCCTCTACCACCGACCATCCTGTCGGTAAGCTGTCTGTTGCCACACCCGAAATATCCAGCAAAGCAGGGTCGTAGCCGATCTCGAACTCGGCTCGCTCGATCCCCTCGCCTCGGTTTAGAACGACAGGCAACCCAGTCGTTGAAGTCTCCGCATCGCGATCGTAAGTTTGCACAATTTGTCCCGGTCCGAAAATCGCGTCCGGGATTGCGATCGCTCGCTCAGCGGACGCTTCGACCGTGAAGGTTTGGCGATAGTCACCCCCCGCTTCGCCATTCCCATCGCCATCTAACCGGGTGCCGTTACTGACAAACGCATCAGCCCGACTCATCAACGTCAGCTCGTACTCATCTGCGGGTAGTGGACCTTCCACAGGAATGAAATGGAGGGTCTTGCCCATGTCGCTTACGACAATCGAGCCAGAAACGACTTGACCGCTACTATCAGTGAGTACGACATCCGGTTCTGCATGAGCTGACGTATCGCTATAGAGATTGAGCGTTTCTCGATCGACCGGGTTCGGCAAGGTAATCGCGATCGCCGCTCCAACCTCAACCTGCACGAGTTGAGTTTTCAAGTCCTCCACATCTACAGTGACATCATCAAAAGCCAAGGTTTCAACATTAACCAGTTGGTCAGAGCCATTTCCGACGCGGAGAGAATCACCTTGTATTTGAATGGGAAAAGCCGAGCGATTCCCCTCAAAACGCACGGTATCGTTGCCAGCCCCGCCGTCTACAGTGTCATTTCCAGCCCCAGGAACAATGGTGTCGTCTCCGCCTCCGGCCTCGATGTCGTCATTCCCAGCGCCTGCCTCAAAAATCTCGCTCTCATCGGTACCGGTTAAAACGTCATCCGTCTCATCCCCCTCGATAACAGGGATGGAGCGACGACCGTAGATCACGTAGGCTTGTCCAGATTCTTCGTTGCCGTTAGTTGTGGCCTCTGGAGCACCTAGTGCAATATCGTCGATGCCATCGCCATTGAAATCTCCAATGCCGCTGACGCTCTCGCCCAACTCGTCGCCAGCATTCAGACCGTTGACGATAAAGCCATTGCTGCCATCCAATGTATTCAGGTCGAAACTGGCAGGGAACCCATCTTGCGATCCAAAAATGGCGTAGACCTGACCGGAGTTTTCGCCGTTCGCATCTGATTCAGGAGCACCGAGCAGAAGATCTGCAATGCCGTCAGCATTGAAATCTCCGGCTTGACTAACGATATCGCCAAGGATGTCGCCTGCTGCTAGTCCGTCAATCGCGAACCCGTTGTTGCCATTCAAGCTCCCCGCATCGAGCAATGCCGGAAATCCAGCTTGGGAACCGAACACCACATAAACACTCCCGGAATCAGTCCCGTTCGTATCTGAGGCCGGCGCCCCAATCGCGACATCATCGAGTCCGTCACCATTGATATCCCCAATGCCGCTGACGATATGCCCGAATTCATCCGTACCGGAAAGACCGGCGATCGCGAAACCATTGGTGCCGTTTAATGCAGCCAACGATAGCCGAGCAGGAAACCCATTGCGCGAGCCAAAAACCACGTAGCTGCGCGTCGCCACTGCGGGAAAATCCTTGCTGCGAGCTCCAACGATTAAATCGTCAAGTCCGTCACCGTTGATATCTCCGGCGTCGCTTACAGAAAAACCGACTTCCTCTCCTGGAATCTCACCGGCAATGACAAATCCGTTGGTGCCATTAATCTCCTGAGATTCAACGTTGTCAGGGAATGTCTGCTCCGTGCCAAAGAATACGTATGCTTCGCCAGGTTCGTCATCAATCCCTGGCGCACCCAAAATGACGTCGTCGATACCGTCACCATTAATATCTCCAATGCCGCTGGTCGAGTTGCCAAATACCTCTGACGTATTTTCTCCCTCTTCAATCTCAAAGCCATTCGACCCATCAAGGTCATCGTCGAGATCGAGCTCAGCGGGAAACTGCTCGCCACCATAAACAATGACAATCTCAGTGCTACCCCCACCGGGAGCGCCGATGGCAACGTCATCAAACCCGTCGTTATTAAAATCACCAATCCCATCGAGCCCGATCCCAGAAAAACTGGGTGTCGGATTAGGGATAGGCGCAAAATTGATTCCAAACGTAAAAAAGAAGGCAGATACACCCTCTAGAAATAGGCCATTCTCACCTGTCAGATCGGCCAGGTTGAATAAGGGACCAAATCCATCCCCTTGCCCAAATACCAGATAGGCACCCCCCAAAAAACCATCAAAGGGAACGCCAATAAGTAGATCGGCGAAGCCATCGTTGTTAAAGTCACCCGCTTCGCCAAGCGTTGCAGCAAGATTGTCATTCGAATCGAGCCCGTCGATCGCGAATCCGTTCGTGCCATCAAGTGTGGCTAAATTGAATACATTTGGGAACCCATTTTCCATGAAACTCTATCTCCTTAACTGACCACTCAGACCTAAAAAAAGTCAAAATTTCTTTCAGCTAAATCAATCTTTTAAGCGAGAAAAAAAGCTAGTTTGGCAACTGTAATCCACTCAGATCGCCAGCAGCATTGAAATCAGTTCCGGAGACATCTGCCCCTTGCAAAACCAAATTATTTAAAGTTGCTCCAGTCACGTTGACATTCGTAAACGTCGAGTCCTGGAGCGAGACGTCGCTCAGATCGGCATTTGTCAAGTTAGCTTCGTTCAAGTTGGCTCCATTCAAATTAGCTCCAGTGAGATCGGCTTCTGCCAAATTGGTATTACTTAAATCAGCATTAACGAGATACGCAGAACTTAAATCACAGCTTTCACAAGCTCCCGTATCGATTAACTGTCTTACCGAAGGAAAACCACCAGGCACGTCATGAATGCGATCGCTTGACAGCGAAACCATTACGACTTGATTGGCCCGTTCAGCCAAATTTTGGGTCGAACGATTATCCGTATTAAGGGCTCCCAACATGACCGCAATATCGAGAAGATCGAGACTATCGATTGGCTCAGCAAAGTCAATGTCGGTTGGAACAACTGTTCTAGAGAGCAGTGAATCCTCTTTTGGAGGGTTATGGGGTTCTAACAGCAAATGAGCTGCTCTGTCCTGAATCAAAGCGTTTACCTCCTCACTGTTGGGAAGATTCAAGACTGCATGAGCGATGCCAATATCGAATAAGGTCACTTCTGTAAGATCATCTTGAAAGATAAGGGCAATGCGATCGCCAGAGCTTTTATCAGTCGCATTGGGAGCAATAGCGAGTGGAGCAGTTTCTACGCTGCAGGCAGAAATAGCTCCTCCCAGCAACCCTAAAAAAACAACATGATTGTTCTGGAGTTTCAGTTCTTGCATTAGATGTCTCATCACTCCTAATCACAGTAGAATTGCCCGCAATATCTAGACAGAAATAAAGCTGGCCTGACTTATCGCGTTGGCAAAAATCCCGCTGAGGGTAGCCAGCAGTTCATTGCCTTGGTTAGCAAAAATGAGGGTATTTCTGTCACTCTCGTCAAAGCGGAGCCCGGCAAAGGTTAATCCTTCAAACAAACCCAAACGGTCGTCCAATTCAAAATCGCTGATGACATCTGCACCGCTATTGATTTGCAATCCAAAAATGTCTTTTCCCGTCCCCCCTGCGAGAGTATCCTCGCCAGGTCCACCCACCAAGAAGTCGCCACCACTGTCTCCAAAGAGATCGTCGTTGCCGCTTCCTCCATCCAAGTCGTCTTTACCCGTTCCACCTGCAAGTCGGTCGTTACCAGCATCTCCAGCTAACGTGTCGTTTCCCGAGTCTCCGGTCATGACATCGTTGCCGCCCCCACCTTGCAGCAAGTCGCTCCCCGAGTCTCCTGCAAGCGTGTCAGCTCCCTCACCGCCAATAAGAGTGTCGAGATCGCGACCGCCGAACAATTCATCGTCCCCAACTCCAGCCTGCAGGCGATCGTTGCCAACTCCAGCTGTGAGCTTGTCTGCGTCAGGTGTACCCGTTAACGTGTCGTCACTATCGCCGTCACCGGCATCACTTACCCCGCGACCGTAAATTACGTAGCTTTGTCCCGACTCGTTACCATTGGCGTCGGCCTCGGGAGCGCCAAGCAATAGATCGTCAACCCCATCACCATTGAAATCGCCAATCCCGCTCGCCCCTTCCCCGAGCTTGTCTCCGGCTTTGAGACCATTCACCGAGAACCCATTCCTACCGTTCAGAGCGTTGAGATCGAACGCGCTTGCAAAAGTATCTCGCGAGCCAAACACCACGTAGGCTTGGCCCGCATCTGCACCATTGCCATCGGCTAGAGCTGCACCGATAACGAAGTCGTCAATTCCATCCGCATTGAGATCGCCAGCCTGACTGACAACTGCACCCAGTTCATCTCCAGCAGCCAAACCAGCGATCGCAAACCCGTTTTGGTCATTCAAATCGGCAAGTTCGAGCTCGTCAGGAAACCCCGCCCGCGAACCAAAGATGACATAAACTTGCCCTGAATCAGCGCCGTTAGCATCTGCATTAGGAACGCCGATCGCGATATCGGAAATCCCATCTGCATTAATATCTCCAATCCCGCTAACGAACTCGCCCGCCCCGCCATCAACAGTTCCGGAGATCGCGAACCCGTCCTCTCCCGACAAGTCTGCAAGGGCGATCGCGCTTGGGAAAGTATCCCGCGAACCGAACACCACGTAGCTGCGCGGCTCAAGTGCCGAATTCTCGACACTCGGCGCGCTGACAATCAAGTCGTCAATGCCATCCCCATTCACATCCCCAGCACCGCTAACAGCCTGCCCAACTTGCTCGCCTGCGGTCGTACCCGCTAAACGAAACCCATTGCGGCCGTCGAGCAAACCAACCTCAAACTCTACGGGAAAAGCATCGGTCGTACCGAAAACAACATAGGCATCCCCCTCTTCAGGTTCAATTCCCGGCGCGCCAACAATGACATCAGCAATGCCGTCCCCGTTGATATCTCCAACTCCACTGGTCGACAAACCGAGCAACTCGCCCGTATCACTCCCTCCAAAAATTTCAAAGCCATTAGCTCCGTTGAGATCTTCCCCAAGATCGATGGCAGCAGGAAATTGCTCGTCACCATAGACAACAAGAGCTTCACCGTCCGAACCACCAGGTGCTCCAATTACAAGATCGTCAAAGCCATCAGCATTAAAGTCGCCGATGCCATCCACCGATACACCTGTAGAGCTAGGCGTATTAATCGGGAAAGGAAATCCCCCGACACAACAGGTAAAAATAACTGCCTCAGTTCCCTCGAGGAAGACCCCGTTATCTCCCGTCAAATCAGCCAGACTGAGAGGTTCACTAAATCTGGCATCAGCCCCGAACACAACATAGGCACCGCCTCGAAACTCGTTCAGCGGCGCGCCAATAATCAAATCCGCAAAACCATCCCGATTTATATCTCCAGCTTCGCTAACCGCACTACCAATGCGGTCATCTGCCTCAATGCCGTCGATCGCAAAACCAATGTTGCCATCCAAGGTAGCGAGGTCGAAAACGCTCAGGAATCCACTCTCCACCACTCACCCCGCCTCGAAGATTAACAGCGCAAGCCCTAAGACCTGGCAATCTCGCACCATGCCAAGCAATTATGTACTTAATTGCCACAAAGTTCAAAAAATATAGCTTTTCAAAAGCTGACTGACTTTATTTGTCTATATTCAGCATATTTTTGTGTAAAATAAATCTTTAACCTCAGATCGGCTTCTAGTTTTCACCTTAAGGAGGCCAAAAAAACGGTATTTACGTACAAATTTATAACATCATATTTTGTATATTATTTATCCTTTATTGGCGTCGATACACTGTCAGATCGTGTGACACTTTCGGCACCGAAAGGCAAAAGCAACAGGGAATACAAACTTGACCGACACATTAGAGCATTCCTCTCCACTCGACCCCCATAAATTTTGAAACTCATTAAAACTTCGAATGCTGTATGTCTGAATCAGTCTTCTCTGCCAAAAAGTGCCAGTGCCAAGAACCAGGTTTGGCATGTTGCCGATCGCTGAGTCGAAACAGCTCGAACCCGACCAATCGTTGACACACCCCAACGCATTGCAATAAAAATGCGGGTGAGATTTGTCGGCGGCGGCATCCGAAATCACGAAGGTATCGAACGCGATTTCCGCTCCAACCCCGTATTTCGCATTGCGCTAAGACAGCATTGTGGCTTGGAACAGGCCCTTCGGGTTTGATACCCGCCTTGTCTCGGCGATCGCGCGATCGACCATCTCAGGGTCACCGTAATAGATAACGTTGAAAGCCAACACGAAATCGAAGCTCGCGTCGTCATAAGGCAGATCTGTCATTGCCCCAAAAGCAAATTGGATCGCAAAGACAGCTCCGCTGACAGCTTGACGCACAAAGTCCAACCCCGATTCGCTGCCGTCCATGCCGCAGGTTTCAAATCCGGCTTTGGCCAAGGCGATCGCGTGACAACCCACGCCACACCCTAAATCGAGTACCTGTCGAACGCTTCTCTTTTGCAACAGAGGAATGGTATCGAGGACGTCTAGGTCGGGTACGAGCCAATCCGCTCGTCCGTCAGAAGTTTGCCAGCGCTCGTTCCAGGCCCGATGGGCAGTTGCGGTTTCAGTCATGGGGTTTGCTCAGGTAGAGGTGTAAATCACACGAGCGCACGGGAATTTAAGATACCGACCCAGCTGCGATTTGTCGCTCGATAAACGGATGCGGACCGTCGAAATCACCCACAAAAAGCGTGTGAGACACTAAACTGCTGCCATCCCAATCGTGCAAGGTGTAAGCCGGTGGCTCCATAAAGAAGTAGCCTTTCGCATTCGGCTGAAAATCGAGAGCGACTTGATGCACTAGACTAGGTTGCGTGCTGGCAATCGTTCCTGCCCAACGGCAGTGGATGGCGCGATGCAGATGACCGCAGGCAACTCGTTCTACCTGTGGATGACGGGCAACTACTTCGGCAAAGCGATCGCGCCCCTTCAAGCCAATCCGATCCATCATCACAATCCCCGTATCGAAGGGGGGATGGTGCATAAAGATGATGACTGGGCGATCGCCATCTCGCTCTAACTGCAACTGCAGCCAAGTCAGACGGGCCTCATCGAGTTCGCCGCCTCCTTCACCAGGAACGACCGTGTCGAGCATTAGCAGGCGCAGTTCGGAAGTTTCGACGGCATAGTGCAAGTAGTCCTCAGACTCCGGCCAATAGTCGCAGTCGTCGAACACCTGCCGGAGGTGCTCCCGGCGATCGTGATTGCCAGGGAGCAGGTAAATCGGGATTTCTAAGTCGAACAATAGAGACTTGAGCTGTTCGTATTCCGCCACTGTGCCGCGATGGACTAGATCTCCAGTCGCGACGACACAATCGGGACGGGGCGAGAGGTGGTTGAGATGGGCGATCGCCTTTTTTACCAACGCATTGGTATCGACAACGCCGTAAGCGCGATCGCCTTCAGCCTGAACGTGTAAGTCGGAAATTTGAGCGATCTTCACGGCCTTACTCCCATTCATCAAACGGCAAGTGCAAGACTCAGCGCGTTACCACTAAAACCCCGCAATCCATCTAACCTAATCTCGACCCGCACTAGATCGCGAGCTTTGTCGGCGTCTTCCTTGATAGCTGGTCGGATTCTCGGGCACTAGAGACCGTTGCCTCCAACGAATCTTCAATTGTGTCGATAATTTTCAGATTGCTCGGGCAGAGAAAGGAGTGCTCGTAGAAGATAAATGAATTTGCTTGTTGAGTCCAAGTAGTTGGAATTGGCTTCGCAGAAGGCTGAATTCGATGCCTCATTTGCTTATTTTTGAGATCAGTCAGACCCCATCACTAAGGCATTAAGCACTGGTCAAGTTGCAACTATTGAATTTTTAAGATGCTTGGCTTTGCAATCGTAATTATGGTCTTACATCTGCACGTGTCTGCGAATGTATTTACGATCGCATTAGCAAAAGATTGAAGCTTTCGACTCCTACACCATCAGAAAAATAGCTTTACCAAGACCGCAATTTCAGCTTCTGACTCGGGTTGCTTTAGTGCGATCGAAGAGCCCAGTTGAGTGAGGTGAGCCAACTGCGATTTAGTAATCCAGCGCACCAGATACCGAGCCGGTGCAGACAAGCTGGTACGCTGCAATCAATCCGATAAATTGTGATTCCGTATAGCGCGTTATGACCGCAGCGATCGCCTCTGTATCCACCCAACCCTTTGACGACCAAAAGCCCGGTACGTCTGGCCTCCGTAAGTCTGTCCCTCGGTTCCAAACGCCACACTACCTGGAGAACTTCATCCAGTCGATTTTCGATTCACTTGGCGATATTCAGGGTAAAACACTGGTGTTAGGAGGCGACGGTCGCTTCTACAATCGCACCGCTATTCAAACCATCTTGAAAATGGCGGCAGCCAACGGCGTCGGCAAAACCATGGTGGGGCAGGCGGGAATCCTTTCCACACCGGCTACGTCTTGCATCATTCGTAAATATCAGACCATCGGAGGCATCATTCTTTCCGCTAGCCACAATCCCAGTGGTCCTGAGGGAGACTTTGGTGTTAAATTCAACACTCCCAATGGCGGTCCTGCACCTGAAAAGGTGACCACAGCTATCTACGATCGCAGCAAAATCATCGCCAGCTACAAGATTCTAGAAGGTCCTGACGTAGACATTGACACCTTGGGAGAGACGAAACTGGGTGACATGATCGTTCAGGTGATCGACTCTGTTGCCGATTACGCCGAGCTGCTGGAATCGCTGTTCGACTTCGAAGCCATGCGCCAGTATCTCGCTTCTGGTCGAGTCCGCATCAGCTTTGATGCCATGCATGCTGTTACCGGACCGTATGCAACCGAGATTTTCGAGCGCAGATTGGGCGCTCCTGCTGGCACCGTCCAAAATGGCGTTCCCTTGGAAGACTTTGGCGGCGGCCATCCCGACCCCAACCTGGTCTATGCCCACGACCTCGTTGAAATCATGTTCGGCGACAAGGCTCCGGATTTTGGTGCAGCTTCGGATGGAGACGGCGATCGCAATATGATTCTGGGCAATAACTTCTTCGTCAATCCCAGCGATAGTCTGGCTGTACTGGCGGCAAACGCCACGCTGGTCCCTGGCTATAAACATGGGTTGGCGGGAATTGCGCGATCCATGCCCACCAGCCAGGCCACCGATCGGGTTGCCGATAAGCTAGGCATCGACTGCTACGAAACTCCTACGGGCTGGAAGTTCTTCGGCAATCTGCTCGATGCTGATAAAGCCACGCTTTGTGGTGAAGAAAGCTTTGGCACGGGTTCGAATCACGTCCGCGAAAAAGATGGCTTGTGGGCGGTGCTGTTCTGGCTCAACATCCTGGCTGTGAAACAGCAATCCGTTGAGGATATTGTCAAAGAACACTGGCAAACTTTCGGGCGGAACTACTATTCACGCCACGACTATGAGGCTGTGGAAACGGATCGCGCCAAGACTCTTATGGCCGATTTACAAGCCTCCTTACCGACCCTCCCTGGTAATGAATGGGGTCCCTACAAAGTCAAGTTTGCCGATAACTTCAGCTACACCGACCCGATTGACGGCAGCGTTAGCCAGAACCAAGGCGTGCGCATTGGCTTTGAAGATGGTTCTCGGATCGTCTTCCGCCTTTCCGGTACGGGTACCAAAGGAGCTACGCTGCGCGTGTACCTAGAAAGCTACGAGCCAGACCCCGGCAAACACCACCTCGATCCGCAGCAAGCGTTAGCCTCGTTAATTACTTTGGCTGACAAATTAGCTGGAATTCGGAAATTTACCCAACGAGATAAGCCGACCGTGATTACCTAGGCCACACTGGGGGCAGATTTCCCAGTGCGATCGCACTGTCGCTTTCTGGGAACTGTCCTTCGAGCTGTGGAGACTCGAGATTGTGACTGCCTCTCAACCAGTTTGCCCTCCTTGCGAAGTCACTATTGAAGACGATCGCACTGGCGTTAGCGTCGAAACCCTCAAGCGCGCGTTCACCGACAACCTCTTTTACGTTCAAGGCAAGTTCCCCGCCCTCGCCACCAAAAATGACTACTACATGGCTTTGGCCTACACGGTGCGCGATCGCTTGCTGCGCCGCTGGTTGAAGTCTGCTGAAGTGTATACGGATCGAGGCTCCCGTACGGTGTGCTATCTCTCGGCCGAGTTTTTGATGGGACCGCATCTGGGTAACAATTTGATTAATCTGGATATCTACGACACAGTCAAACAGGCCATGGACGAGCTGGGTCTGGACCTAGAAGAATTGATGGAGCAAGAGGAAGAACCCGGACTGGGTAACGGCGGCCTGGGTCGTCTGGCCGCTTGCTATCTCGATTCCTTGGCTTCACTAGAGATTCCCACCCTCGGCTACGGTATTCGCTACGAATTCGGCATTTTCGACCAAACTATTCGCGACGGTTGGCAGGTCGAAATCACCGACAAGTGGCTGCAATTTGGCAATCCGTGGGAGCTGCCGCGACCGGATTGGGCCGTAGAGGTCAAGTTGGGCGGCTACACGGAAACGTTCTTAGATGACAAGGAGCGCTACCGCGTCCGCTGGGTTCCCGATCGCGTCGTCAAGGGCATTCCCTACGACACTCCTATCCTCGGCTACAAGGTCAATACTGCTAACACGCTACGGCTGTGGAAAGCGGAAGCAGCCGAATCCTTCGATTTTGCTACTTTCAATCGCGGCGACTACTACGGAGCCGTCGATGCAAAAGTAGTTTCTGAGAACATCTCCAAAGTGCTGTATCCCAACGACGAGCAGGCCCAAGGTAAGCAGCTGCGTCTGGAACAGCAGTTCTTCTTCGTTTCCTGCTCGCTCCAAGACATGTTGCGCATTATGGAGACGCAACACATTCCGCTAGAGCGATTCCACGAAAAATTTGTCCTTCAGCTCAACGACACTCACCCGGCGATCGCCGTAGCCGAACTGATGCGCCTGCTTGTGGACGAGCGCGGCATCGACTGGGAGCCTGCCTGGGCCATTACGCAGCAGGCGATCGCCTATACCAATCACACTCTCCTGCCAGAAGCTTTAGAGAAATGGGCGGTCGATTTGTTTGAGAAACTTTTGCCGCGTCACTTGCAGATCATTTATGAAATCAATCATCGTTTTCTCGATGTCGTTCGCATCAAATTTTTAGGCGACGATCACGTCACTCGCATGTCCTTAATTGGCGAGGACTACGGTAAATCCGTACGGATGGCCCACCTGGCCTGCGCGGGTAGCTTTGCGATTAACGGCGTAGCCGAACTGCATTCGGAATTGCTCAAGCAAGATGTTTTGCGAGATTTCTACGCTCTGTGGCCGGAGAAATTCACCAACGTGACCAACGGCGTCACGCCGCGCCGTTGGATTGTCTTGAGCAATCCGCGATTGTCGGACTTGATTACGCGCAAGATCGGCAACAATTGGATTAACCATCTCGACGATTTACGCCAGTTAGAAGCGTTTGTTGAGGATGCATCATTTCGAGAGGAATGGCATCACATCAAGCAAAGCATCAAGCGCGACTTCGCTACCTTTTTGTTCAAAAAACACGGCTTGACCGTCAATCCAGACAGCCTGTACGACGTTCACGTCAAGCGCATCCACGAATACAAGCGCCAGCACCTCAATGCGCTCCATATCATTTCGCTTTACAGTCGGCTCAAACACAATCGCAGTTTCGACATCCCGCCCCGCACCTTTATTTTTGGCGGGAAAGCTGCGCCTGGATATTTCATGGCCAAGCTCGTTATCAAATTAATCACCTCGATCGCGGCGGTGATCGATGCCGACCCCGACGTCCGCGATCGCCTCAAGGTGGTCTTTATCCCTGACTACAACGTCAAAACCAGTCAGCACATCTACCCGGCTGCCGACCTATCCGAACAAATTTCTACCGCAGGGAAAGAGGCTTCGGGTACGGGAAACATGAAGTTCTCGATGAACGGCGCGCTTACCATCGGCACGCTGGATGGAGCTAACGTCGAAATTCGCGAAGAAGTCGGAGCCGAGAATTTCTTCCTGTTTGGGTTAACAGCCGAGCAAGTGCGCGACCTCAAGCACACCGGCTATCAGCCGAGGGACTATTTCTACGCCAGCCCTCTCCTGAAAGACGCCATCGAGCTGATTCAATCGGGCTTTTTCTCCCACGGCGACCCCGAGCTATTCAAGCCTTTGATCGACAACCTGCTCTATCACGATCCGTACCTCGTGCTAGCAGATTTCCAAGCCTATGCTGACTGTCAGCATCAGGTAGGGGAGGTCTACCGCGATCGCGATCGGTGGACGCGGATGTCGATTTTGAACTCAGCGCGCACGGGCAAGTTCTCCAGCGATCGCTCCATTCGGGACTACTGCAAAAACATTTGGCATGTGGACCCCGTTTCCATCGACCTGGATGAAACCACGTCTCTACCGTCGGCGTTAGCCTGAGTTGCTGGCTATCTAAGTTATCGATAGCAAGAAGGTATTTCGGGGTAGCCCGCTTCAGTGAAGCGGGCTGCTGCTCTCAACCCAGCGATTTTTGCGGTAGGGTCGACATATCGTTGAAGACGACGCTCCCCCGACATCGCTACCTGTCAACCTTCCATGCTGATCGAACTCACCGAAGAAGAAGTAGAGGCCGTGACTCCTGTCGCCCCGACTTGGTCGCAGTATATTCAATACGTCGGTGGCTCCCAGTCGTTCGGCCGTCGCTTGGCTACTGGGTTGGTCGTATGCGTGTCGCTGCTGTTAGTGTCGCGGTTATTTAACGAAGTTTCTTTTTTAGGCTTTCTTCTCTTTCTAGTCGGCATCGTTGCGCCTCTCTATCCCGTGCTGTGGGCACCGTTGTTTACTCTCTCGCGGCAGAATTTAGCCTTTCGCGAAGTGCCCTACAGCTGGTTATTCTTCGGTCAGGTAAAAGATGTGTTTTCCGAAACCGTAGTGGTTGAAGAACTTGAGAAATTTAATGAGGACGGCGACCTGTACGTTGAAGAGGTCCGAGAAGATCGACTTACTCTGGAAGTTGGCGACGAAACCGGATTACGATTCACCATCGAGACAACGGATGAGCCTCGCTATCAGGCGTTGGTACCCCGTCAATCCGTACTGGCCATGGTGAAATCTTACTCGCGCAAGCTGCGTCAGCCCGTCCTCAGCGAAGTCTATGTTGTCAAGCTGGGCGAATGGGTGGGGGACGTATCCTATCTCAAACGAGATGATTACTTAGCCTTAGCAGATGATTTGCTCGAAATGCAATAGGACTCTAATCATTTTCTGACAATCTCTGCCTTTCAGGGCTGGTGCGATCGCGATCGCTACCTCTATGCTGTGGTCAATCAGATGAGGATTCGACGCGTGATACCGCTTCGGGACAATATCCCTAGTTCGACCCAACCCATTGTCGGTCAGTGGTTGTTGGGTATCAATGTCGTCCTGTTTCTGGGCGAGTTGCTGTTGATGGCAACCGGACAGCTCAATCTTTTTTTGCAACAGTACGCCATTATTCCTGCCCGCGAGGCTTATCACTTTCTCTTGCTGTTGCAGGGCAATATTGCCATCCTGCCAACGCTACTGTTTCCCATTCTGTTGGCTATGTTTTTACATGGCGGCATTCTTCACATCGCTGGCAACATGCTGTTTTTGTGGGTTTTCGGCGATAATGTGGAAGACTTGATGGGGCACGGTCGCTTCTTGGGATTTTATTTACTCTGTGGCATTCTCGCATCAGCTGCTCAAGTTGCTCTCGACCCGACCTCCACTATTCCGAACTTGGGTGCAAGTGGAGCGATCGCGGGGGTGCTCGGTGCCTATCTGATTAACTATCCCCGAGCGCGAGTTGAAGCCATTTTGCCATTGGGATTCTTGTGGATCCCCCTTCAGATTCCAGCCATGTTTTATCTCGGCTGGTGGTTCATTCAACAAACCTTTTATGGTGTTGCCTCTTTGGGGGTGCCAGCCAACATGTCTGGTGGGGTCGCCTTTTTTGCTCACGTCGGCGGCTTTGTGGCTGGGGTGGCGCTGTTCAAAGCGTTTGCCATCCGCCGTAGCCCCCAAGCGCTCTTTTGAGCCGCAAGACTCTACATCATGATTAGAAACGGCAACGCATTGCTAGGGCCTGCCGGGGAAATGAGTTCGATGCGTTTCTCACCCGGATACGTATTGTAGTCAATTTCAAACGTCACGGTTAGAGCCGTCGCCGTTCGCTGCGGTTCAATATCGAGCTTGCCATGAGGGTCGCCAAAATGAGCGGTAACGCCTTTGGCTGCCGGGGCCACTTTGATCTCCGTAACTGTATCTAGATTTCGCCCTTCGAGCGTACAGGCCAGGATGTCTCCGATAAAGGCTTCTTCCGGCCAGCCGGCGGTCACGATGGGTCTCAACATTTCTCTTCCCAAACCGAGCTCAGTCTGCACCCATCATCCTATAGCTCGTAAAGTTTTAGTTTGGACGGGCTCTGATTGCGACTGGGTTTTGGATAGCTCAAACATTCCAAGCAACTTGGCGGCGGCTACCCAAGAAGAGGCAATCGCTCGTAGCTAGCGAACGCGAGCCCGGTACGACTCAGGTAGACGAGCTCGACCATTTGTGGCAGGGCCTTCAGGCAGCGCGAGCTGGCGAATTAACCGAGCGGCAAACCGCTGCAACAGACGAGAGGCGACTTGCTGACCCAATTTTGGCGCTTCGGGGTGAGCAGCAACCTTGCCGAGGGCTGGCAGGAGCTTGAGAGGTTGAAAATTGGAGTTTGTGCCGACAATGCTCCAAACCCGCTGCAAGTTTTCGAGGCTGTTCGTGCCGTTGCTGCTAAACAGAACGTCCACAGCGCGATCGCGGATGAAGGTGCCGCGCTCAGAAAACAGAAAATCAACGGCTCCATCAATTGCCTGTTCTAGATCGTAGTCTTCGCTGTTGCCAGCATTACGCAGCAAGTTTTCCAGCCGATTCCAGCGGAAGTCGCCATCTTTGAACAGCAAGTCCTGCAGCGATTCCCGCAATTCTGGCGCTGGGTCACTGAGGAGGCGATTGGCAATATAGGGATAAGCCACGCTCAGCACCTTGAAATCCGGATCGATATTGATAGCAATTCCTTCCAAGGTGAGCAGCGACCGAATGATCAGCGCGTAGTAGGCGGGCACCCGGAACGGATATTCATACATGACCTCAGACAGTTGGTCGGTAATGCTTTTAAAGTTAAGCTCGCTGACACTGGCACCCAGAGCGCTGTTGAACACTTGGCCGAGGGCCGGAATAATAGGCGAAAGATCTGTCTCAGGCGTGAGAAAACCTAGTTGTACGTAATCGCGGGCTAGTCCTTCAAAGTCGCGATTGACGAGGTGAACGATCGCGTTGATCAAACCGTAGCGCTGATGGGGTTGGATCGAGCTCATCATGCCGAAATCCAGATAAGCCAGACGGCCGTCAGCCATGGCCAGCAAATTACCTGGATGGGGATCGGCATGGAAAAAGCCGTCATCGAGCAACTGCTTAAGCGAACAATTGACGCCGATCTCGATCAGCTCGCGACCGTCCATCCCAGCAGCTTCAATCTTTTCAACTTCCGTGAGCTTAATTCCATCAATCCACTCCATCGTCAGCACGCGCTGAGACGTGAATTTCCAATGAATGGTAGGGACGTAAATGGAGGGATGGCGATACAGGTGCTGGAAGCGCTCGGCATTCCGACCTTCCTGGGTGTAGTCCATCTCCTCAAATAATTTGGAGGCAAATTCATCGGCAATGCCGACCAAGTCGCTTTTGACGCGAGAAATATTAGTTTGCGCCCACAGCGCTAGCTTCCGCACGATGAACATGTCGATAGAAATGCGATCGCGCAAGTCGGGCCGCTGTACTTTTACGGCTACCTTTTCGCCCGTCTTTAAATAGCCACGATAGACCTGCCCCAAACTCGCTGCTGCGATCGGATCGGGGGTTAGCTGTTCGTAAATATCTTCGGGACCCATTCCCAAGTCTTCTCGAATGGTGGCAAAGGCAATCTCATTCGGGAAAGACGGCAAGCTATCTTGCAGCTTTGTTAGCTCTTCTAAGAAAACGGGAGATACCAAGTCGGGTCGGGTCGACAAAGCTTGGCCGATCTTGATGTACGCGGGACCGAGGTCGGTCAAAATATTCAATAAGCGTTTGGCATAGCGATGTCGTCGCTGCTTTTCCACACCCCAAAGACGATCCCAACCTATCCGCATCAGCAATAGCACGAAGGGCAAGAGCACCGTCAGAATGCGTCTACTCACGAGCAACGGTCGGCGGCCATATCGGGCTTCCAACTCCTCGGGGCGATAACGAGGTGCTGGTTCTGGATTGACGATCGCAGTCACTGAAGCCGGCCGCAGTTGCACTGGCCGTGCGGAAGCCGGTGAGGTACGACGCGGAGATGTCATGGGAGAAGCAGCCATAGCACCATTCTGAAACCCTGTTACACATCGTAACGTCTCGCCACCCTTTTTCGTCATCGGTTATGAGACGTAAAGCTTAAGTGCCGACGAGATCCGTGCGACATCCGTTCAGCAGGGCGGTATTTCGGATAAGTGTTTGCAGAGCAGCATCTGACGCGGCCAGCCAAGTGCAGACCAAAATGTCCTGCGCGCTCGCCACAGGCGGTAATCGAGGTGGTGATATAAACGGCGAGCCGCACGGTTGTCTTCCATAACGTGCAGATAGATGCGTTCGCAGCCCCAAGCTTTGGCAACATCCTCAGCTGCATGCAGGAGTTGCCGCGCGGCCCCGCGCCGCCGATAGCGAGGTAGCACGGCAACGTTAGCGATATACGGGTAACGGTGCACGCCACCGCGATCGCGAGAGCGACGCAGACCAATTTCAACCGTGCCGATCAGGCCAGCGCTCGTCCAGGCTCCCAAACAGTAGTACTGCGACGAGTCCCGCTGTAGTCGACGCTTGAGGTCTTCACGCACGCCAGCCCGCAGCAGGGGAAATACCAGAGCTGCCAGCCCAACAGCAGGGTGAAATACCTGCGTGAGCACGTCAGCCAATTCGTCTACATGTCTACAGCTAGCCGGATACACGACGATCTCCGTCGAGCGTGGTGCGGAACTCGCATAAGTATGGGGGCGGGAGACAGGACGAGGGGCAGTAATGACTAAAATCTCGCAAAGACATTAGAGGCTTGTCCCAGTCTTAACCCCTCGTGGCTAGATTGACTACTGCTTGGGCCCGCACCTTTGGCCTGCAAGCGCTATCTCCAACCGCGATCGCGATGGGACAGACTAGACGCGAGTCTGAGAGCGATAATGACGATTGCCTAGACTGTGGCGGGAAAGGATCGAAGTGATGGCTGATGCAGGAACCATGCTCTACGAGGGCAAAGCCAAACGCCTATTTGCGACAACTGACTCAAACGTGCTGCGATCGCAATTTAAAGATGATGCCACGGCCTTCAATGCTGAGAAGACTGGCCAAATTGCTGGCAAGGGCATTGCCAACTGTACGATTGCTGCTTATATTTTCCGCTACCTCGAGCAGCGTGGCGTCCCGAATCATTTCATTGCCCAAACTGCACCTGACGAAATGCGGGTCAAAAACGTCACGATCTTAAAAATTGAAGTCATCGCCCGCAATCGCGCGGCCGGTTCCATTTGCAAAACGCTCGGCCTCGAACGCGGGCAGGCGATCGAGCCACCCCTCGTAGAATTCTTCTATAAAAATGACAACCTCGGCGATCCGCTGATCACCACCGATCGCATCCGCCTGCTCGACCTCGCCACTCCAGAACAAGTTGAAATTTCGCGATCGCAAACGCTCCGAGTGAATCGCTTACTCCGCGACTTTTTTCAGCGCAGTCAACTGGAACTTGTCGACTTCAAACTGGAATTTGGCGTCGATGCCGGTGGGCACGTGCTTCTCGCAGATGAAATCAGCCCTGACACCTGTCGGTTGTGGGATCTGGCCGACGGTCGCGTTCTTGATAAAGACCTATTTCGATTTGATTTAGGCGATCCGGTGGCTGGATACCAAGAGGTCCTCCAGCGCGTGCGCCAAACCGCTCCTGCTCTGATCGATAATCTCGACGGGGTCGATCCCAATGCCTAAATATTACTGGTCATAGATAACTTCCAGCAGAAATGACTCACGCAGCGCACGACTCCGATGGGTTGTAGCTGCAATCTGGGTACGTTTAGGGGTAGATAAATTTACCAATAAGTGGAGTTGACTACATGCTGGGTACGTCGAGACGACGCCGTTGGATGCGTGCTGCGGTCGGTGGCGCCATGGTGGCGATCGCGGCCAGTTGGGGAGGTTCGATGCCCTCCCAAGCACAATCTGCTGCTGTTCCTGTTGTCGTTGTGGTACAGCCCCGCCAAACCTTTGACAACTTGATTGCAGGTGCTCGCCGCGAAGCACTGGCGCAAATTCGGGCTCAATTTGTTGGCAATCCCAATCTCGACCGTGCCACGGTCGTCATCAGCGCCCAAAAAGGCAGCTTGCGCGCCCCAATCTTAATGGCAGAAGTCACTCGCGAGCGGTGGTCGCGCAACCCTGGAGCCATTGGGCAATGGTCGCGCGTCCTGGAAAAAAGCGAAGTTCTGTTAGGGTTCTCTGGTCCGCCAGTCGTCTCCACGCCATCACAACCTAAACAGACGGTCGCGCGCGCGACCTCGACCCGAACTCCCTCCGCGCCAAAAACGACTACAACGCCATCCTCTTCTCGCCAATCATCCGGTTCGACCACCAATCCCGGCGAACGTTTGGCTAAGAGTATTGAAGTGCGATCGTCGGTCCAGCCTCAGGTTGTGGCGATGCCATCTGGATTGCAAAGTTATCGGTATGACACCAAAGCTGGCGATTTCTTGGATGAGATCCGCCAAAATTCTGCCGGTGGCTATACACGCTGGGTAAATTACCCGGTCAAAGTTTTCATCGAGCCTGGACACGCGGATTGGGCTACATTCGTCAAACAAGCGGTTGACGAATGGTCGGTTTACGTACCAATGACTGAAACTGCGGATGCGGAATCTGCTGACATTCGTATCTATCGCGTCGCTCCCATTCGCGGCATCAGCGGTGCGGCTTCTCCGGAATATTTCACGGCTGATGACGGTTCGCTCCGTCATCGCGTCACCATTGTTCTTAGCCTGTTCCAAAGCCTGCCAGAGGTAACCACGGTCACCCGTCACGAATTAGGTCACGCTTTGGGGCTTTGGGGACATACTGCCAGTCCTCTCGATTTAATGTATGGGGGCAACCATGCTGATGCCACTGGCGGCCGCCGCGTGCTACGAGTAGCCCCGATCTCGAAGATGGATATCAACACGCTCAAACGCGTTTACGAACAGCCCACGCTCGTGGGACAAACTGGCAGCTAGATCGCGAAGGGATTAGTCGCAATCTCACCAGCACGTTACCTCCCCCTGGGATTGGCAGTTGCTAGTGGGGATGTTACGATACTTTTGGACCTAAGCTGATAGCAGCTACGTCCAGCAGTTTCAAGCAGACCATTAGGAATTAGGAGGTGATGCCCATGAGCAGTAGTAGTAAATTGATGGGTCATCTATTTGGTAATAGTCGGCTGTGCGCCGGGGCCGTTTCATAGATTGGATTAGCACCTTGCTTTTTTAGTCGGGGATTCCTCCCGGCAGTCAGGCTCAGAAGATGACCCTACTAGACCGCTCCCTTCAAATTTGAGGGGGGCGGATAGTTTTTGGAGATTTTTCGTCGGGAAGTTCTACTCGAACCGCCAACTAGCGATCGCCAATCCTAGCCAGCCGATCAGAAAGGCCAAACCGCCGAGTGGCGCGATCGCGCCCAACCACTTTGCGCTAGTCGCACTCAGCGCATACAGGGAACCGCAGAAGAGGACAATACCGAGACTGAAGCCCAAACCGGCTATCGTCAAAGGGATTTCAGCTCGCTCTGACTGTTTGCCGAGCACGCCGACCAGAACCAATGCCAGTGCGTGGTACATCTGATATCGTGCAGCTGTTTCAAAAATAGTTAGCGATCGCGCGTCGAATGTCTTTGCCAGCGCGTGGGTAGCAAATGCTCCCAGCGCTACGGATAAGCCGCCTGCCAATGCCCCTGCAATTAAGAAAAGTCGCATCATATCCAGTTTGGGAAAAGAGGTTCGCTATCTTTATTTTCAGACTCAACGATATAGCTAGCAATCGATTTGCTTAAAGCATTTCAGGTCGACAGAATCCAGACTAAGTCGAGTTTACGTGTGAGTTGAGATGTTGCGGTTCGCGTTGACGTGCAGGAAAGAGGCCGTATGGATGAAATTCTTAGTAGCAATTGATGGCTCCCTAGCCGGACAGCGCGCGCTCGAACGAGCCTTGGAGTTGGCGAAAAGTCAAGCTGATGCTTCGTTTGTCCTGGTGTCCGCGATTGAACCCGTTGGCGACGTGTATTATCCGGATATGCTGACGGGCAACCCTGATTTTGGCTCGTTGTGGCAAGGCATTTCTGCTGCAGAAGTCATGGAATCTGCTCGAGCGCGATCTCGAACAATTCTCGAAGCCGCTGAAAACTGTTGCCGAGAAGCAGGCATCAAGTTCACCAGTCATGCCGAACTCGGTACGCCACGCACCGTCATTTGCGATATCGCGGCTAAAGAGACTCCAGATATTCTCGCGATTGGCTCGCGTGGATTGGGCACAATGGAACGCCTGTTATTGGGGAGTGTTAGCGATTATGTCGTCCACCACGCCCCTTGCCCGGTGTTGGTTGTCCGTTAATCGCTATTAAGTTTTGCGTGTATCCGTATGATGCGATACAGTTACCCAACAACTTTAATACAATAGAGACTAGAGCCGCGCGGTTGCTTGCCGCTCAATCGGTTCTGTTCTCGACTATCTGTTTTCTCGACTCATTCGTTTGTCGCCCATGCAAGCGTCCCAATCTCTCGCCTTTCCCGGACATTGGCAACACGGCTACGCCTTTACCAATGGCATTCAGCTTCACTACGTCACTCAAGGAGAAGGACCACTGGTTTTGCTCCTGCATGGCTTTCCTGAATTTTGGTATTCCTGGCGGCATCAAATTCCGACGTTGGCACGCCATTTTCGCGTGGTCGTCCCTGACTTACGCGGCTACAACGACTCTGATAAACCCAACACGGGGTACGACCTAGACACCTTAACTGCGGACGTACGCGGGTTACTCATCCATTTTGGCGAACGAGCGGCGGCAGTGGTCGCCCACGACTGGGGTGGAGCGATCGCTTGGCATTGGGCTCAACAGTTTCCCGAGCAAGTGCGGCAATTGGCCGTCCTCAACTCACCTCATCCAGCTTGTTTTCGGCGGGAGCTATTAGGCAATCTCGATCAGCTGCGCCGCAGTTGGTACATGTTGGCCATGCAGTTGCCTGTGTTGCCGGAATGGTTCGTGCAAAATAATTTAAAAGAGGCTGTCCGGCGAATTTTTATGGATACGGCCATTCGCAAAAGCGCATTTTCTAAGCACGACTTAGATATTTATCGACAGGCATTAGCCAAACCTAAAGTGTTAACTTCGGCGATGAACTACTATCGTCAACTAGCCAACGTGAGGACCTGGCAAAATCTTTTCCTTCACCCCATTCGCCAAATTCAAGTGCCGACCATGCTGATTTGGTGTGAAGAAGATTTTGCTCTCAGTCGCAAGCTCACGGAGGGTATGGAATCATTCTTTACTCGCACGTTGAGAAAAGAATTTATTGCGGACTGCGGCCATTGGGCTCAACAAGAAGCACCGCAAACCGTCAACCGCCTCCTGCTCGATTTCTTGTCACCTTAGGTATTAAATTCGGACTATTCGTACATTCAAAATGAAATCTCCAGCTATTGGACGTTTAGGAGCTTGAGGATCGCGATCTGGCGAGCCTCAATCACACATCCCTCTACTGACAACCGGGATCGAGAATTTGCTGTAAAACGGTAGCTCAGCATCGCGAGGCTCAACGTAAAATCGTTTCAATTCCGTCTGGTGAAAAGCTCGTCGGGAATGGCTACAAATGCCAAATTCAGGCTTGGGATGGGGTTTCATCAACTCGGCTAAAGCATCTTAGGGTAAGACCTGACCGCCTAACAAACGATACACTTAGCGCGCGATCGGAACGGGGAAGGTTTCGCGATCGCCCAATTTCACGACGGCTTCTTTAGTGTAAATCCCTTCCACTGTCCCCACTAAGGTGCTCAGAATTTCCTCCAAGCTCTCCTCTTGTGAGTCGGCAAACCCACTTGATAGTTGCGGCTAGAGGCTGTTGCAGGTGATCCAATCTCCGACGTCATACCAAATCCAGATCGTTGTTTTAACAGCCTCTTTATAGAGACTTGATATGAGTAGCTTTTCCATAGTATTGCAATCATATTTCTATCACATCGAGAGCAGCAGTATAAACACAATTAGCTCCTCTTGTTTGAGGCTATACTATTTTACAACGCCACAATTTCCAGCGATCTCCATCGCAGCTTCAGCTCGACCGCCGATATATTTTGCTAAAAATTCTTCGACAATGCCATAGAAGTGTAGGCGATTTTCTGGCCGAGCAAACCCGTGACCTTCATCCGTATAAAGGACATATTCAACAGGCTTTTCAGCTTGACGCATAGCTTCAACAATTTGCTCGCTTTCCGCCTCCTTGACTCGAGGATCATTGGCTCCCTGGCCGATCAGCAATGGCTTCTTGATGCGATCGACAAAGAACAGGGGCGATCGCTCTTTCAGCATCTCTGCTTCGGTTTCAATATTGCCGACGCGATGGGCAAACATGGCCATCATCGGTTGCCAATAGGGAGGCACACTGCGAATCAGTGTAAGCAAATTCGACGGCCCCACAATATCCACGCCGCAAGCAAACACTTCTGGAGTAAAAGTCAAACCAGCCAGTGTAGCGTAGCCACCATAGGAGCCACCCATAATTGCAACTTTAGTGCGATCGGCGATGCCTTTGTTGCAAATCCAATCAACAGCATCAATTAGGTCATCGTGCATGGTTTTACCCCACTGGCGATTACCCGCATTGAGAAACTCTTTGCCATAGCCAGTGGACCCTCGGAAGTTCACCTGCAGAACTGCATAGCCGCGATTGGCCAGCCACTGCACGGGCGGGTTTAATCCCCATACATCGCGCGCCCAGGGACCGCCATGAACATACAGCACAGTGGGCAGATCTTGGGCTTCAATCCCAACCGGCAACGTCAAGTAACCATAAATCGTTAGACCATCGCGAGCTTGATATGCAATCGGCTCCATTGCGGCCAGAGCAAGGTTTTCCAGCTGTGGCTGATTACTAAAGAGATAAGCCGCAGATTTGCTGGCACGGTCGTATTGGTAGTAATAGACTGGCCCGTCATCAGTGAGGTAAGCGACTAACCATTTGTCATCGGCCAGGGTGCGCGAGCCGATGGCGAACTGACCGGGACGCACTCGGGCAATGGCGTCAAAGTCTGAACGGATGGACTCATCAAGGACGATCCATTCCTCTTTGTCTTTGTAGAAAGAAACCGCTTGAATCGTGCGTTCAGTGGGATGGGTTTCAATGCTGCCAACATCGTATTGTGAGTCTTCCGCAATGACGGTTTCAGCGCGAGTAGCCAAGTCAAGCGCAATAAAGCGCTGAGCATTGGCGTCATGGGTGCCGACAACGTAAAGGGTATTGCCATCTTTGGAGAATCCAACAGCTCCGCCCTCATCGTTAGGTCCCCAACGGCGCAGGCTTTCCCAGACAGCTTCAGGAGTAGCGCGGTAGAACAGCTCGGAGCCGCCATCAGGGGTGGCGGCAGTGGCCGCCCGAATTTGAAACTGAGGATCGGCAGTCCAACTGATAATGTTTCCCGGGTTTTCAGTGCTGAACTCCACGGCCCCCGTGGTGAGGTTGATGCGATACACGTCGAATTTCTGCCGATCCTGTAGATTGAGGCTGACTAGAGCGAAGTCAGGAAAGTCAGGATCGAGGTCGACAGGACTAGCTTTGACGCCCTCGAAAGGGGTCAAGTCACGCACCATACCAGTAGCAATATCTACCAAGTACAGATGAAAGTTTTCGTCTCCGTCAGCGTCTTGCAGATAAATCAGGCGATTGTCCTGATAAGTCCAGAAAAATGAGCGAATACCGCGCTTTTTATCTTGGGTTAGCTGGCGATCGCTGCTATCTGGATCCTGCAACCACACTTGGAGAACATCATTACCATCTGGAGCAATGTAAGCCAGATACTTGCCATCCGGAGACAGGCGCGGGCTGGTGCGCTGGGGATTACCAAAAAGGGTGGCGCGCGGAATCAGAGGCGGTAAGCTCATTTTGAGAAGAGTTCGCAATTATGTTTGTTTTTCTATCTTGCCTTAGTTGTTGCAGCTGTGTAGGCCAAAGATTGAACGAGCTCAGTCGCTCTGGCAACGACGACCCAGGCAACCTTTTGCTCTAGGTGAAACGAATGATGTCTACACAAATAGAAATTTTGACCCATTTAGCCAGTCATTTACAATTTCAATGAATTACCCCACCGAAGGCAAATAGGATATCCCTCCACAAAAAGCATCAACCGCTTATCTCGATACACCTAAAGCGAATTACTCCCCTAATTCTGAACGTAGCCAACGAGTGTTTTTTGTCTCCATACTTGCCCATTCTGGCGACAAAGCATACACCATCCTAAAGTCTTCTATCCTACAGCTATTCTTTTGCCTGAGATCATCACTTGAAGACTTCTTTTGCTATTAATCGTCAGTATTATCACCACAATTTGGTCACGCCGTAAGTTGGCACTGAGCGAACTAAAAAGTGGACATGGCTTTCTTTAGACCAATCTCAATGAACTTCACTTCGTCGCGCTTCTCAATCCCAATCACACTTATCACAGCTCTGCATCGATTTTTGCGTAATAAAGCATGTTCTAATTTACGTGAAAACACTGGGCACTCTGTTCGCCAAGAAAGCCATCCTGAGGTTTTGAGGAGGTGTTATGGGAGCGAAAACCCATTAGCTGCCAATTTACTTCTTTGACCTACTGTAATCTTTGCAACCCTGTATAATTATCTGACTGCTCGAATTGACATAGAGGAGCTAGAAGAGGCTATTCACGTGCAAGATATTCCGATGATCTTTGTAGTTGGAGCTGGTCGATCGGGTACGACTCTGCTTGCTAGATGCATAGGTAGGCACCCTCGAGTATTCAAGCTTAACGAGAAGCGTTACGTCTGGATGTATGGAGGGTACTGGAGATCGCACGATCGACGGGAAGCAGATGAAGTGACGCCACGTATTGAGAGTCATATCCGACAATATTTTGCCAACCAGTTTTCTGCCTCTGACTGTGATTTTCTTGTAGAAAAAACTCCCTCTAACTGTTTACGCATTGGTTTTGTCCAGCGGATTTTCCCTAAAGCTCGATTTGTGCATATTGTTCGAGACGGCCGAGCAGTTTCTTTATCTTCAACTCGCGCTTACGTTGGTAAACGCATCGTGAGTACTGAGAACGCGCTGGCTGGCGAGCGTACACCCCAGCAGCGTCTTGCCAATCTCTCTTTGCGCTATCCGAACTTTGTTAATCGTTTCCGAGACCTCGATCTTCCACCCAGCGGTTGGCCTGCTTATGCAACGGTTAAGGGGAGTGAGCTCCTACAGACACTTTTGTCTTCGCGGCCGCCGGTATGGGGAGTTCGATATCCTGGAATCCACACCGATCGACGTTCTTATTCACCCTTGGTTAGAGCTGGACTCCAATGGCGTGAGTCCGTTACATATTGCCTTGATGGTCTGAAGCAACATGTTCCACAAGAACAGCAATTGGAAGTGCGTTACGAAGGTCTCGTTCGTCAACCATTGGAGACTCTTCTCCACGTCTTCAAATTTCTCAACTTACAGCTAGAACACCAAGAGGTAGAGCGCATTGCAGATGCAATCAAGGAGAGCAGTGTCGATAAATGGCGAAAAGAGCTTAATGAAACGCAACAGCAGGAATTGCGTGAGCATATCGACCCTACGCTTACTCAGCTCGGTTACCTGGCCAGGGCAAATGCACATCCAAACGTAGAGAATGTGTGAGCGTTAATCATCGTTCCATCCAGCTTTAAGACGTTTTGCCTTGATGCCAAAGTTGGCACACATGTCCCAACGTAACGTGAGTTCAGGATAAGAATGAGGCAGATGCTCAATATGGAAATATGAGTGACAAGCTGTTTTTGCGCAAGCAAGACATCATTAGACCTCTTGCACGAATCTAATCGGCAAGATAGAGCTCTCAATCATACAACGCAGCTCTGACTGGCTTGGCTATTCATGCAAGAGGTCTAATGCTTTCATGGCCAAGCTAAAACGTTGAGAGCTACAGGTGCATACTTAAGCTGGTTCTACTGGAATTTGCACTTCAGTGACGTATTGGGCGGGATCGCCGTTGCGCTCGTAGGCGAGGTAAAGTTCCCGAGTCGAGCCCACACTTCGGTAGCCGTGCTTTTCGACCCATGCCAACAAAGCACTGTAAGCCGAACCTAAGGTGTCAAATGGGCCACGATGAATGGTGTACGCCATAGTCTCTACGGCTGGTAAGTCGTAAGAGAAGACGAGATCGCTGCTGGGAATGAGTTCTGGAATGCACGCGGCTGCTTCGACCGGAATATCGCGATCGCGCAGCTTAGTTTCGTGATAGACAGCGATACCGTAACCGCACTGTTTTATGCCCTGCTGGAAGGCATACTGAAAGGCAGTATCGAACATGCGATTGAAGATCGGCTCGCAGTCCTCATAGGTGGGAATAAGGCCGATCGTGGCGGCGACAGGTTGAGCCGCGACGGATTTGGTCAATACATCGTAGGTTGACATAGTTCCCTCTCGTTCGAGTTCGTTAAGTCGCATTTCGACTTGCAGTAACCGCAGGCGATCGCGTTCGAGGTGCTGGAGCAACTCGGCGTGTTTGAGCTGCAACATGGCGCGGATCTGGTTGGCAGATACGTCAGCATCTAGCAATTGCGCGATGCGTTCGAGCGAAAAGCCCAGGGTCTTGAAGACGAGAATGCGGTTGAGACGCGGCAGTTGGGCAGCTGAATAGTAGCGATAGCCTGTTTGCCGATCGACGTGGGTAGGTTTTAACAGATCGAGGCGATCGTATAACCGCAGTGCCTTCGTCGATACGCGACTGAGTTGGGCAAAGTCGCTAATTCTCAACATGCAATGTGCTCCCTCACTGCTCGACTACAGTGAGTAAACACTTTGACCCAAGGGAAAGGTCAAGCATTAAAGTTGAATTCACTTACGTGCGGGCTACGCTAATAGGCTTCAATCGTTCAAGATGCCATGTGAGCCCGAACCGTGGACGAACGCGAACTCTATCTTTTCGATCTGCAAGGATTTTTGGTCGTGCCCGAGGCACTCTCCACTTCATCGATCGAGAGGCTAAACGAACTAGTTGATAGTTTTGTAACCGCAGCGGAGCGCTCGCAGCCGTGGCAGCGATTCGACCGACTCCTATCCTGGGGACCAGTCATGCGATCGCTGATCGACTTACCCGCGATCGCGCCATATCTACCTGTATTACTCGGGCCGCGTTTTCGTCTCGATCACACTTACATCCACATCATCCGGCAGGGGCGCGGGCCGATTGGCACTCACTTGCACGGTGGCGGGACACCTTTTGACCCTTGTCAATACTACGTCTCTCGTGACGGCAGACCCTACAACGGCCTCACTGCCGTCGCCTATAACCTCACGGATGTGAATCCAGGGGATGGCGGCTTCGGATGTATCCCTGGCAGCCATAAAAGTCACGTAGTGCTACCCGAAGCATGGCGCGACTTGAGTGACTCCAATCCATGCAGTATTGAAGTAGCGGGTAGAGCCGGTACGGCTATTATCTTTACGGAAGCGCTGACCCACGGCACAATGCCTTGGCGAGGGCAGGGCGAACGTCGCACGCTGTTTTTTAAATATTCTCCCGGTCACTCAGCTTGGCACCGCGAGTACTACCGCGCGGAAGACTATCCGGATTTAAGCGATCGCCAACGTCAAATCTTGCTGCCTCCAGGTATTTATCCCGGTTGAGCTGTCAACAGAAAGCTTTCTCTAGCCGCGACATCCTAAAGATTCGCGCGTGTCGACCTGGGTGATGGGATGGGTACCGCTGGCTGACTGGCAAAGATAGTTAATCGCAGCGCGATCCAAGATGGCATCGCTAAAATCGGCTCCAGTCACGTCAGCATGCGACCAGGTGGTTTTGGTAAAAATGGCTGAGGTTAAATTAGCATCTCGCAAGTTTGCATAGTCGAGATTAGTGCGATCGACCAACGCTGCTGTTAGGTCAGCCTCCGACAAATTTGCCCCGATCATGACCCCTTTCGTGAAGATGGCTCCGGCCATCATCGAGCCGTGAAAATCGACATTTCGCATGTTGGCATTGACAAAAGTCGTGCCCGTGAAGTCAGTATTCGACATATCGCGGCCTTCTAGAATCGTGCCGTTGTAGTTCACCGTGCGATCTTGAGCGATCGCCACACTCGATCCACACGTCCACACCCATGCAACGGCCAAAAGCAGAAAACAAAAGCGACACCAACGAGACATAAGTGAACTCTCGGCGCGTAAAGAAGGCAAAGTCATAGCGTTCGATCCAACTAACCTCTCTAGCCTAAAACGCAAAGCTCCCGACAAAAGTGTCAGGAGCTTTCATTGCAACATCTAAGGTTACTCGTACCTAGCACTTTACTGGACGATTACCTTACCGGCCATACCTGCGCCGCGGTGAGGAGTGCAGAAGTAGCTGTACTCACCAGCAGGTACGTCAAAGGTTACCTCATGCGAAGAAGTTGGAGAAGCCATCAACTTCTTGCTGGAGAGCTTGTCTGCAATGGCAGTATCCTTTGTGTCAAAAACAACGTTGTGGGGGAAAGCTTTGTTATTAACCCATTTGATGGTGTCGCCACTCTTAATGGTGATAGAAGCAGGATCGAACACCAAAGCGCCCTGATCGGAACCCATTTTCACGGTGTAAGTCTCAGCAGCAGCAGGTCGAGCAGTTAAAGCTAGGCTGGTAACCACCAAGGCGAGCGCGGCAAACAAGGCGCCGGCGCGCTTGAGAGATGACAGAACAAAGCTCATTAGGTACCTCTTAAAACGCAACAACTCTACGACGACTTGTCATAGCTGATTTAGTATACGATACTTAACCAGTTTTTGAACCTCTAGCTCCCAATTTTTCACCTGCAAAAGCAAAACGCTCCCCGGAGCCGCTAGGGAGCGTTGATGCTGTACAGGCAGCATTAGATTTGCACATTCACATGCGGCAGCCTACAAAACGAATATCTGCAAAGAACATCTAATGGGGCAACTTATCTGCCCGACAAAACGACCCATCAGGGTTGTGACAAACGTCATCGGTGATGGCCTGAAACCCGACCTTCACATCTGGCTCCACAGGAGCGAAGACCGTTGCAATGGCTCGTACGAGCCGCGTAGCGAACTGAAACATGCTCCACCTCTGGGGAACGACAGCATGAACATTAAGGTCGTTAATATCAGATATTAACGTCAGATATATTTTGTAACCGCGTGCAAAGTGCTTGTAAAAGCAGACATCTAGCTTCGCAATCTCTTGGCTCCACCATATCTTTTGATTCTAACTAGAGTCTCTATTACTACTGCTAAGTTTTAGCAGCTATCTAGAGTAGCTCTCCATACAAAAATTGAAGCTAAGGTTGCAGAAGCGTAGATGTCTTTCGTACAGGATTAGCCTCCCTTTTCCGAACGGGTGTAGGCTTATTGAGGTTCGTACTTTCTGAGGAGACTATTCTCGACATTTTGAGAGGACTAGAGATGCATTCCTCCTTCCGAGAATTGACATCAACCTCAGGTCATTCGAGCGCAGCGTGCCTTCGGGCCGTCGAACTCATTCACTTTAAGTGTGGCGTATCGCGAACTCTTGCTCGGAGGGACGTCCAGGATATTGACGGGGAAAATACACGGTCGCCTAGAACGACTTGAGAACTTTAGGCGCAATAACTTCGCAGAATCACTCTTGAATTGATTGAAAGAAATAGCGAACCGTTATGCTTCTAAAGTCATAAAGCCTTTATGCGGCTTGCAGCCTTGTTGTCCTAAGGCTGATTACTTTTCGTAGTTACAACCTATCAACCAAAACCGGCAGGAGACAAGGACGATATACTTTTCTTTATAAAGCGCTCATTCTAGTTGCAAGCCCGTCAAGAAATTACATTGTTGGCTTTATTCGTGGTTAGGTCTCACGTGGCTAGATCTCAACCGGGACGGAAAGGGGGAATTTATCGGCGCCAGCGTCCAATGGCCCATTGCCCCAGCTGTGCGACACCATTAACCCAGCGGCTGGAACGCTTAAATTTTTCGAGCGATCTCCGTCCTTGGCGGAGTGAGGTCTCTGCTCGATCTAATCCTTTGGGGGCGGGTTGGAGTGTCATCCCCAATCCCTCAGCTAGGTTAGTCATGCTAAGGGCCACTCCTCGAAATGTGCGGCGTAATTTCCAGACTACGGGCAGTACGCCGAATAGAAAAATTGCTAAGACGATATTGAAGGTGAGAGTAAGGATGACTTCGGAGGTCCATTCTGTCATTGCGATCGCCTTTCATCCTCGAGTAGATCTGTGGCTAGTGTAGCGAGAGTGGGGCGCTGAGAGATGGGGGAAGCTGCCATAGCAATTGTGATCCCGACCTGGCAGGAGGCGGGAACGTTGGCAGCTTGTTTGCAGCAGTTCGAGCAGCAAGCACCCCCGTTTGAAGTGTGGGTGGTTGACGGTGGTTCTACAGACAAAACGCTGGAGATCGCCACTGCTTACCGTCAAGGTTGTCCCTATCATTTGCAAGTCGCGATCACTCCCGAACGAGGTCGAGCTGCACAGATGAATTGGGGGGCACTGCAGGCGCAAGCTGAGATTTTATTATTCCTCCACGCCGATTCGCGATTGCCGATTGGGGGATTGGATTCGGTGCGGCAGGCATTGCGAGACAGCGAGGCGATTGGAGGTCGGTTTCGAGTGCATTTGGATGCGAGGACCTGGCCATACTCGCTGATTGCTTGGGGCATTAATGCGCGATCGCGGCTGACGGGGCTGTTTACTGGAGATATGGGGATATTTATCCGGCGCAGCGCATTCGAACAGCTGCAAGGGTATCCGCAGCAACCTTTGCTCGAAGATTTGGAATTGTCGATGCGGATGCAGCGGCTCGGTCGAGTGGTGTTTCTGGCTGAGGCGATAGAAACCTCTAGCCGGCGCTGGCAGCAGGGTGGAGCTTGGCGAACTGTAGCTCTGATGCAGTGCATTCGCTACGGTTACCATTTGGGCATTTCTGCAGACCGTTTGGCCCGATGGTACGCTACCGTGCGTTGAGGTCGATGACTATAACTCCTGACGTTTTAGTTTGGCTGTGGAAACACCGACTGCGACTAGGACTGGATAGAAAAAACGTCCTAAGCAGTTTGACGGCTGCTATGGGTCGCCCCCCGGAGTTCGGGGCTGGGGGCAGAATCCGCGAGATTCAACTGGCGATATTTCAAGATGATGTTTTCTGACCGATACGAAACATCACCCATTTGGTGAGCGTATCTATCATTGCCCGAGACCACGGTGCAGATGAAGATCAGGCGATCGCAGCGATGTTACACGATGCCATTGAAGACGGTCCTGAGGTGAGCGAGAAATCCGAACATGAGTTCCGAGCAGATATTCGAGGGCTGTTTGACGATCGCGTATTGCGGATTGTGGAGGGGTGTTCGCAATCAAAAGATACTAATCGGGACTGGTGGGAGCGCAAACGCGAATATGTCGAATACATTCCTCAGCTTCCAGCTGAAGTCCGACTGGTGAGCAATAGCGACAAGCTGCATAACGTTCGCTGCATTTTACGAGATTATCGAGATGTTGGCGATCGCCTGTGGGAACGCTTTAGTCGGGGGAAGCGAGGCGTTCTGTGGTATCACTGGGCAGTTGCTAGCGCTTTTAAACGGGCAGCCATAATCTCGCTATCGCAAGCGCTAATGACTGCAACCGAAGCGTTGCTCGATGCCACCTGCATATCACCTTCCGATCAGCTATTTCGGGGAACCTTAACATCGGATCG
>JBCBVC010000026.1:0-36518 GCA_039817845.1 Cyanobacteria bacterium J06642_2 | reverse complement strand
TCATCACTTTATGCCTCAGTAAGTGATATCTGATGATCTGGCATCTGGCTTAGATAGTCAATTAATCGAGGTGCCCCAGCGATGGTTTCCACCCATTGTTACCTTCAGGATACCGAGGCTTATAGGGAAAATATACCCATCATTGTATCTGGAAGATATCCAGTTTTGGTGTCTTTTTGAACGTCAATATAATCCTGATGGCATCCAGGCAGAAGGTTTTTCAGTCACTTTATTGACCTAAATCGCAATATCTTTTTGGTTAACGCCGGATATTTTTACGAAGAATTTCGACAAACGAGCCTCAACGTTCACGGCTTGCCAGTTCACGAAGTCTTAGCCGATTATCAAGACGATTCCAATGGTGGGAATGGCTATCTTCACATTATCGAGTTTGATGTAGAAGGCGAGCTCATTAACGCTAGTTATTCGCCAACCCTCGATAACTTCCTCCACAGAGACGAGAGCCACTTCAGTTTGAGTCGATTTCGAACTCTACGTGGCGCCTCACCCGACTGTCTATTTCCACAATGGCGTGGGCGGCTACGAGGGCACCGAGGACACTTGGATTAACGAAGCCTTCAAGCAGCGCAACTACGGCGATCGCTCTTTACTCATTGCAGACGATGACATCACCAAACTAATCGCCTGGGGCGCGATCTCGCCGGGCAAACGCTGCTGAAATTTGACGCGATTATTGGCGATTTGGAAGATCAGATTCCTTCCGGTGCAACACCTAGACATTCGCGATGCCGTATAGCGATGGGCAGATGGCGAAGCGAACCACGGGCTCGAGATCGTTTCTAAGAGTGTTTTCGGAGCCTGTGAGGTACAGCTCGTCTTTCTAGCCTTTGTTCCGTAAGGTGTATATTCGCAAGCTGTACCTCATGCAGTAAGAAAATGCTCTAAAAATTTTGGGGCAACGAAGACAGCATTCGCGTATTTGCCTCAGAAGCCGATGAGATTATGTTCCGGCCAGCCTTGGAAGTTGAATTCACTGTCTGAGGGAAGAAATAAAATTGAGGCGAGCCTCTCCCGAATCCAACATTTGAGCGAGACTCGTGCGAACGAGCAGGTTAGGAACGCCCTCTCGACTTAATCGGCGTGACAGACGGCTCGGGCAGAGGCGGCCGCGATCGCCGTTTGGGTAAGGCTGGAGGAGGAGCTGTTGTTTCTCGCTCGGCCACGAATGCTTGCCAACCGGCTCGCAGTCCTGCCGCTACGCTGCGAGTGGTAATACCAATGTTTTGAGTTTGCGTGCGAGCCCCTTCCAGGGAGTTGTCGACTTTTTTGACAATGTTGCTCGCACCTTTAACCCCATCATCAACGCTGTTGGCAATTTCGCTGACTTCCAGCCCCGTCAACCTCAAAGCTTCCAGCGTTGGAGGTAGGTCGCGTTGCAGAGTGTCGAAGAAGAGCTTTACGCTTTTTCCTGCCTCAGCTAACTGGCGCACGGCGGGCAGTAACGTTACTAGAAGGGCAAACATACCTGCCCCGACTAACCCGACCGACAATCCCAACCAAAATACCGGATCGCTCATCGTGCGCTCTCAATCCTCGCTGCGTGTTGCCATGGGAAGGACTACCGGCATCGTTCTCAATATACGCACCCGTCAAGTTTACACAGCCAATTAAGTTACGAAGCCAATGAGGAAGATTGCACAGAAGGAGATTCAGACGAAAGGGTTCGCCGTTCTTCCTCAACCATCGCCTCTCTATCTGGCAAACCTAGGCTGAGATCGTCGCGCTCCTCGTCAGGCGATCGCAGATTTTCGAGCTCGGCATAGGCATGTTGCAAATCTGCTTCGGCGGCCTGGAGCTGACGGTGCAGTTCCTGTTGCTTTTCCTGCATAGTGTGCTTGCCAATGACGATCGCCTCTTGTAAGCGGTTGAGTGTTTCGTCCAGGCTGGTTTGGGCCGATTCTAAAACTTTCGCAGTTTGATATTGCAAATTTGACGAAACGTCCTCGGCCACTTCAGGCAGAGCGTCAGCCGATTTTTTCAGTAAACGACGAGTATCTTTGCCACTGCGGGGGGCCACCAGTACGCCAATGGCCGTACCAATGGCGGTACCGACTAACAGACCGCCGAGAAAGGCTCCCGTGCCTTTGCCTGCCATAACTCGCTATCTCCCGTAGGACGCCGTGTGCTGTTGCGGGCTCTTTGAATTGGTTTCTATCCAAAAACCGCATCTAGCCTCATTCTGACTGTTTTGCAGCCAGCGTCAACCGCCATACGGCGGTCGCAAATCTGCCGTTATCATACCGAAGCCTGGAAACTTATGGGCTGGCACGAGTGCCCGACCTCGGCACGGGGAGCGTCACGGTGAATGTCGTTCCTGCGCTCAGCGTGCTGGTAACGGCTATCTGACCCTGATGGTGCTCGACAATCGCCTTCGCAATTGCCAGCCCCAATCCCGTCCCACCCGAGGTCCGTCCGTGACTGCGGGCAGCGTCTGCTCGATAAAAGCGATCGAATAGTTTCGGCAATTCGGATTCGGGAATGCCTGCTCCCGTATCGGTGACTGCAACCTGAAAGTCATCGGAGTTAAGTTGTGCGAGACGAACGCGGACGCTTCCGTCAGCGGGAGTATAAGCAATCGCATTGTCGAGCAAATTGGTAAATAGGCGAGCTAACTGGTCTTCGTCCCCCCAGCATCCATAAATATCCGCATCTGCTGATAATCCTGCTGATGGTGCAGCAATGTCGAGTTCGAGTTGGACGTTTCGTCCGGTAGCACTGGCCCGCTGTTCTTCTACCACCGACAACAGCAGCGCATCCAAAGCAATATCTTGCGGCTGCATCTGCGTTACGCCACCATCTTGCCGGGCCAGAAACAGCAGGTCGTTAACCAAACCGCCGAGTCTTTGGGTGAGCCGTTCCACCACTTGCCAACTTTGCCGCGACTGGAGATCGAGGTCGGGATCGGCTAGTGCCACCTGGACATTGGTTTGGATGCTGGCGATGGGGCTGCGCAGCTCGTGAGATGCATCGGCAGTAAATTGTTTGAGCTGCTGAAAAGACTCGCGCACGGGCTGAATCGCAATTCCCGACAACACCCAGCCCACAGCGCCAACAAAGGCTACTGTCAGCAGTCCTCCTGCTACTAGATCCCGCACGAGTTGTCGGGTCGGTTTCGTTACCTCAAACCAAGGATGGCTGACGCGCAAGTATCCCCACAGCCGATCGCCAGCGCGCACTGGGGTAGTGAGTTGGCGCAACCAAGAATCTGCGGCAATCCGCACGGTTTGTTCGGCCCGTCGGGGTAGCAGCGGCACGTCAGGGGTGCTGGTAAATGTCGACCACACCAGCGTTCCGCGAGCGTCGAACCATTCCAGCTCGATGCGATCGTCATCCATCGGCTCGCCGTCAGCCGCAATCTCGAGATTCGGCCGCAGAGCGATCGCCTCTGGCAGGCGCACCGGGCGATCGACCTCAAATACTAGCGAGCGTTCGATCACCTCAACGACGTGATTGAGGGTATCGTCGACTCGCTCGATCAGCGTTGCTCGCACATACAGGTAAAATCCCGTGGCAAACAACAACAAGAGCACTGCTGTTGCGGTGGCATACCAGAGAGCAAGACGGCGGCGAGTTGCTTGAAACATGGCACCTGAGCGAGGGAACGAGTTAGGAGGACGGCCCATCGGGCGAGCGGTCAGGAATAGCTGCTTCCAAACAGTAGCCCTTTCCATAGACAGCCCGAATCAGAGGGGTTTTGTCCTCATCTTTTCGTTCCAGCTTGCGTCGCAACAGCCGCACTTGCGCGGGCAGAACATTACTGTTGGGTTTATCTTCACCAGGCCAAAGATGGTGATAAATCCGTTCGTGCGCGAGCAGCTGATTGGGATGCTGCATGAAGTAGGCCAATAAGCGACATTCTTTCTCGGACAGAGCGATCGCCTTGCCATTGCGATAGGCTATCTGCGCTTCGCAATCCAGTTCGATATCCCGCACCTGCAGGCGCTTAGTGGCCGGAACTCGAACTTGCGATCGCCTGAGCAAGGCCCGCACCCGCGCCAACAGTTCTCGCAGCTCGAACGGCTTCACGAGATAATCGTCTGCGCCTGCATCTAATCCCATGACGCGATCGTCGAGAGTATCTTTGGCTGTCAGCAACAACACCGGAGTTTGATTTCCTGCCTGTCGCACCCGCTCGCACAACTCCAATCCAGAGACCTGAGGCAGCATCCAATCAAAGATCAAAAGGTCGTAGGGAATATCTGTCAGCGTATGGTCGCTCCGCTGCAAAAGTTCGAGTGCTGCCTTTCCTCCATAGGCCACGTCAACCTGATAGCCCTCGCGATCGAACAAACGAGCCAGCGAGTCAGTGAGCTCAACTTCGTCATCAACCAACAGCATTCTCATGCTTCAAGTGTAGAGAATGAGGGTTGCCGCTAGGCAATAAAGCGGTCGAGAGCCTTGCGCAGCTCTTCTAATTCGACTTCAATATCGCCGCTTTCTGCGGCATGGGCGATGCAGTCCGTAATGTGGTCGTCGAGGACGAGCCGTGCCACGCGATCGAGGGCACCGCGTACGGCAGCAACTTGGAGCAGTACGTCAGGACAGGGCTGCTGCTGCTCGATCATGGAGCGGATACCGCGCACGTGACCTTCAATCCGAGCTAGGCGATTGATCAGTTTGCGCTGAGCTTCAGGATTGTGTATGTGAGGGTGAGCTTTGGAATAGGTGGGCAGATTAGGAGTCTGCGTCGCATCGTTAGGCAGTTCCGAGGTCAAGTCATCATAGCGGTTAGTGGAAGAGTGGGAATTTGTCGAAGAGTTGGAAGAAGATGGCATGGGCGATCTCGGGTGAGTAGATCCGATGTAGGAAGCAAAAACTCAGTTGAGGGCCGAGTCTAAATATTGCTCGACACAACGCAAGAAAATCTCAACGCCAATACCGAGCGCTGTTTCGTCAAAGTCAAACTTGGGATGGTGATGGGGATAGTCTAATCCAGCCCCAGCATTGGCAGAGCCTAAGAAGAAATAACAGCCGGGAACGGCCTGTAAAAAGTACGACATATCTTCACCGCCCATCGTTACTTCAGGCACGACGCAGGCAGGATCGCCGAGGGTGGAGATCGCCGCTTCGCGGACCAACATGGCCATATCTGCGTCGTTAATCACGGCTGGGTAGTGGCGACGATAGTCGAGATGATACGTAGCTCCGTGGGCTTGGCAGATCCCCGCCACAATTTCTTCAATCCGACGCGGCAGTAAATCGGCATCTTCTGAGGTAAAACTGCGTGCAGTTCCAGCGATTTCGGCGCGGGGGGCAATCACGTTAAACGTATCACCGGCCTGAAATTTTCCCACCGAAACAACAGCGCTATGGAGCGGATTGACATTACGGGAGACAACGGTTTGCAGTGCCGTGACAATCTGCGCGCTCACCACAATCGCGTCAATAGTTTGGTGTGGAATAGCTCCGTGTCCGCCTCGTCCGAGCACTTGGATTTGGAAAGAATCTGACGTTGCCATAGACGGCCCGCTCTTCACGCCTACCTGACCCAAAGGTAAGTTATTCCATAAATGCAGGCCGATGATGGCATCGACGTCGGGATTTGCCAGCGCTCCTTCCGCAATCATGGGCTTAGCCCCGCCGGGACGCTCCTCAGCGGGCTGAAAAATTATTTTGACCGTCCCCTGCAGGCGCTCGCGGTGTTGGTGCAACAGATAAGCCGTTCCGAGGGCGATCGCGGTATGACCGTCATGACCGCAGGCATGCATCAGGCAGTCCCGCTGCGACCGATAGGGAACGTCGTTTTCTTCCTGGATGGGCAACGCATCCATATCGGCCCGAATCGCTAAGGTACGTCCTGGCCGAGTGCCGCGAATGAGGGCAACGATGCCGGTCTGCGCTACTTCATCGCGATATTCAATGCCCCATTCGGCCAAACAATTCGCGATTGTCGCTGCTGTCTCGCGTTCTCGAAACCCCAGTTCGGGATATTGGTGAAACTGGCGCCGCCAATTGACGAGCTGAGGTTGCAACGCGCGCACGGGAGCGCGCAAGTTGAAACTCTTATCTACACGGGCAGATGAATGTGAATCAGCCTTTTGCCGTGAAGGGATGGCGACCATAAACGATCGGGACCTCAGACCTGCCTCCATCACGTTAGCCTGACTTTACCTGACAAGCTAAACGCTGGCTTGCAAATCGTCGTCAGGGCGTTCGTCGCGGTAAAGGGCGTCTAAACGGCTGCGGGCAGCTTCAATGTCGTCGGTGCGCAAAACCCACAGCGGCTCGTCGGTCAAATTGCCATCCTCGTCTAACAACTCGGGATGGATATTTTTAGGATGACGTTGAGGGGGTCGGTTTTGCGATCGAGCGAGTGCGATCAGGTTGCCGATCATGAAACGAGTTGTCAGGAAACTGACAATCGCAAATAACACGAGAAAGAGAAGCTGCAGCATTACTGAGGATTTGAATCTAACGAAGGTGGGGCATCAGGACGTGCGATGTCGGCATTGGGATTGAGCTGGCGGTAGCGATACCCTACCTCCGCACAGCGCATCAGTAACCGATGCCACTTAGTCACGAGGAGAGGATCGACCCCAACCTTATTATCCGACAAATTATAAAGAAGTTCAGCTGACTGGAGTTCCGCTTGGGCTTGCTTAACCTCCGCAAGCAGACGTTGGCGATCGCTAGGATCGAGAAAGTCGAGCTGACGTTCTTCTAACAACCGCACTGAGCGCGCGAACCAATATTTGAAATCTTCCAGCAGCGGCCCGAGTATGTCCTTAAGCAGACCCGAAATATCGCTAGCATCAGCATCAGACATGACCACAAGCCTCCCTTAATCGGGTGAACCGCTTCTTCCAGACTCGCTCTGACATGAGAGGGGAATCATTTGGCTACGAAATATTACATTTTGGGTCAGAACATTTACTTGCAACCCGAGCGAAACTAAGTTACGCATCCCCTGATGAAGTCTCTCCAAAGCTGCCAGTGACATCAGTCGGAAAGGCGCGATCGAATTCGTCGAGTAAATCGTCAATCTCTTCTAGCGCTTGATTGACATCGACGCGCAATGTACCCAGATTAGGGCGATCGAGCAGTTTGGCAACCGCCGGTCGACGCTGACGAATTTGGACTATGCGCTCTTTTAGAGACTCAATATCAGTACTCATGCCTTTCCTCAAACAGCCTGCAGTGTGGCAATTGCAGTTTACCAAACTTAACGGAGAACTTTCTGTCAGTGCGAGGTCCTACCACTGATTAAGTCTCCAAGCCCTCCATGATGTCAACCAAAATGACATTGGAAAATAACCACCCGCGAGGCGGAATCAGCCGCAGGCGATCTCCCGTCGCACTGACCCAACCTCTGACTATGTGGGGTTCTAAAACTGTCAGAACGGTTTTAAGGCGATCTCGACCGTAGCGCTTTTCGAGGTGCGACAGGGCTATGCCTTCACGCAGGCGTAACCCCACCATGAGTTCGTCCGTCATCTGTTCGGCAAGGGACGCGGCGGTTATCTCGGGTATCCGTTCGTCATCAACGAGCTGGACATACTCGGTCAGAGTACGGGGATGCAAGTAGCGCTGGCCGCGAATGTAGCCTGCGGCTCCCATGCCCAATCCGTAATAGCTCCTGGATTCCCAATAGACGCGATTGTGACGACATTGTCGGTCCGGACGAGCGAAGTTAGAAATCTCATAGTGCTCGTATCCCGCTCGTTCCAGAGTGGCGATTGCTTCTAAGTACATGTCTACTGTGGTTTCGTCTGAAGGCAGCGGTGCGTCACCTGGACGGTAGAGCTGTCCGAAGCGCGTGTCCGGTTCGACAGTTAAGTCATAAGTAGAGAGATGCGTCGGTGCTAGGGCGATCGCCTCTTGCAGAGAATACTGCCACTGCGCCATGGTTTGCTGCGGCAGGCCGAAGATGAGATCGAGATTAATGTTGTCAAATCCCGCGGCTCGCAAATCCTCCACGGTTTGATACACAGCCTCAACATCGTGCAATCGCCCGCAAATTTTCAATAATTCGGGCTGGAATGCCTGAACCCCTAAGCTGATGCGATTGACTCCGATCTCCCTGTAAGCAACAAGCTGGCTGCGATCAACTGTGCCGGGATTAGCCTCCAGCGAGAATTCGAGGTTAGCGGCAAAGGAAAACCGAGTTTGCAACACGCATACGATGCGAGCCAACTGCTCGGGCTGCAGCAGCGAAGGTGTGCCGCCCCCGAAGAATAAAGTTGATAGCGATACGTCACTGCCCGGAAGCTGTTGAATTTGTGCACACAGCTTCTGCACGTAGGCTTCAATCGCCGCCGCGGTACCTACGCCCGTGGCAAAATCGCAGTAATAACACCGCTGCCGACAGAATGGAATGTGGACGTAGCAGGCACGCGGGGCATCGTCATCGAGAAGCGATCGCCAAGTGTCGCAGTCGGCAGAAGACAGAGGCAGGGTTGGAGGCATTGCCTTAAAAGAGGCTGTAGGAACCGCAGGGTAAGAAGAAGGGGCAGGGCTACAATGCAACTATTATTCTGACGGGCTCTAGATGGGCGGTCACAGCAGACTTGCTTGACACTCGGGGCCTAGCACTGAGGCAATCCTGCGATGCTCGATTTTTTGTTGATCTCGATCTTCATCCTAGCAGGGGCTGGACTGGGCTTCTACGGGCTAGATTTTTTGCCTGCAGATGTCATTCGTGGAGCTAACCTCGAGGGCGCGCGCTTCGTGACGGGCGGCTTCGGCATGTTCTTTGGGGCTGGAATTGGCGCCCTGGTGCGCTGGGCTTACCGGCGGTTTGAAACTAATGTGCGATCGCTGCCTCCTGACGTCTTGGTGGCGCGAGCCGCCGGCTTAGTGGTGGGACTGTTTCTCGCAAACTTGGCCATGGGGCCGGTCTATCTGCTGCCCTTGCCCGGAGAACTTAATTTCATCGAGCCGCTCATATCCATCTTCTTCAGTCTGTCGTTTGCCTATTTGGGAGTCACGCTAGGGGATAGCCAGGGTCGCTCGCTGTTGCGTTTGTTCAATCCCAACCTGGCGATTCAGGCCGAATTAATGGCTGAAGGGACGGTACAGCCAGCGCAAGCCAAGGTTTTGGACACCAGCAGCATTATTGACGGACGCATTGGTCAGCTCCTCGATACAGGCTTTTTGGAAGGCACAATCGTCGTCCCGCGTTTTGTCCTGCACGAACTGCAGGCGATCGCCGATCGTCCAGAATCACACAAGCGCGATCGAGGTCGACGGGGGCTAGATTTCCTGCAAAAGCTGCTCGACCGCTATCCCGAGCGCCTCGTGATCCACGAAGCCGATTTTCCAGAACGGCCTGACGTTGACGGTAAGCTGGTGCAGCTGACGCAGAACGTTAATGGCGCTCTGGTCACAACTGATTTCAATCTCAACAAAGTAGCCACGCTACAAAGCGTCAAAGTGCTGAATGTGAATGAAGTTGCCGAAGCATTGCGACCCGCCTTCGTTCCTGGCGATACGCTCTCGATCAAGCTGATTAAGGAAGGTAAGGAAGACGGGCAGGGCGTGGGCTATTTGGACGACGGCACGATGGTTGTAGTTGAAGACGGTCGACCTCAGGTGGGCAGGAAAGTCGCTGCCATGGTGACCAGTTCTCTGCAAACCCCAGCTGGACGAATGATTTTTGCCCGTTTGGAAAAGCCCGCCCCAGTTAAAGCTTAGAAACAGACGCGTCAAGTCGTTTCTCATGACTGAGTCGAACTCCAGGATTGAGACTATCGTCTTCGTGTGGAACGCTGACAAAAATCTAAGTGGAGTTCTCGTCGCGATTGCAGACTGGATCGGACGCAAACATTCCTGTGCTCTGTGCGAGAGTGCAAACTAATCCGTGATGCCTAAACCCGAATGGAACGCCTACAGCTCGGAGATTGGTATTCCAGTTCGAGAAATATATAAAAACTAACTGAATGCCGGGCCGAAAGACTGTTTGGCTGGGGAGTGTCTAGCGGTTTTGGCTAAGCTTAGCCATGCGTATGTCAAGTTACTTGGCAAGGCTGACATCGATGCTTGTCGAGGGGATTTGAGCGCATTTCAAGAAAAGATGACTGCTCTATTAGCCAGATATGCTCTCTAACTGAGTGTTCTGCTTGCTTCCCCCCTCTGAGTTCGAGCTAGCCAGCCACATCTGTTTTGAGACGTACTGTGGCGGGGCCAGCACTATCCTATGCTGGAACTGTGTCTTTGTTACCTCAACACCTGGTATGGCTAAAGCCTCCTCGCGCCAACTGTTGGACTTCGAAAAACCCGTTGCTGCACTCGAACAACGCATCGAAGAAATTCGATCCCTAGCTGAGAACAACGATCTCGATGCCAGCGAACAGATTCGGCAGCTCGAACAGCGGGCCGCCGAACTGCGACGAGAAATCTTTTTGCGCCTGTCGCCCCTCGAACGCATTCAGGTAGCCCGCCATCCCGCTCGGCCCAGCGCCCTCGACTACATTCAAACCATCTGTGACGAATGGTTCGAACTACACGGCGATCGCCACGGCTACGACGATCGCGCCCTCGTCGGCGGTCTAGCTCGCTTGGGGCCGCATCCCGTCATCGTGATGGGCACCCAAAAAGGCCGCGATACCAAAGCCAACATCGCTTGTAATTTTGGCATGCCTCAACCAGCCGGATATCGCAAAGCCTTACGGCTCATGCAACATGCCAATCGCTTCAAACTGCCAATTTTGACCTTAATTGACACGCCAGGGGCCTATCCCGGCGTTAATGCCGAAGATACCGGCCAAGGAGAAGCTATTGCCGTTAACTTGCGGGAAATGGCTCAATTTGAAGTCCCCATTATTGCCACTATCATTGGCGAAGGCTGGTCCGGCGGCGCTTTGGCCATTGGGATGGGCAACCGCCTGTTGATGTTCGAACATGCTGTCGCCTCCATCATTTCACCTGAGGGCTGTGCTGCCATTCTTTGGAGCGATGCCAAGAAAGCAGACCGAGCTGCGGAGGCACTCAAGATTACCGCCAGAGAACTCAAGCAATTTGGCATTGTTGACGAAATTTTGCCCGAACCCGTTGGTGGTGCTCACCGCGCTCCTATTAAAGCCGCAGAGACGCTTAAAAATGCCCTGTTAAAACATCTAGAAGAACTATTGGCGCTGAGCGGTTCTGAGCTGGTCGAACAGCGTTACGACAAATTCCGACAGATGGGTGAAGTGGTGGACGAATCGACCACGCTATCCGTCCCGTCCTAGATTTAATCCTGTCCCTGGGACAGCATGAAAGTCAGAATACGAGAGGACGGCAACGCTCTTCGGTAAATTAGGGAAGCAAACTGAGTGCGAGAGTCAGTTCGATTCCATGACGGTACCGGGGCGAGAGACTATTTCTGAACCAAAATTCTCTAGCGAGTGGGCGTGGCCGTTTTGGCCTGCCGTTCCACTTTATCCGTACGGTCAGCGGCGCACGTTGCGATTCGAAATTGTGAAGGACTGGGTGTGGTCGTTCGAGCAGTTGCAGGGCATTCTTCACGTCATCGTCCCCATTCGCATGACTGTCGTTCGCCTCGCAACGGGCGGTCTGCTCGTTTACGCACCCGTTGCTCCGACACCTGAATGTTTGCGCTGGGTACGCGAGCTAGTACAAGAGTATGGTGACGTAAAGTATATTATTTTGCCAACTGTGTCTGGCGTCGAGCACAAAATTTTTGTCGGGCCGTTTGCGCGTCGCTTTGCCCATGCAGAAGTATTTGTTGCACCGCACCAGTGGAGTTTTCCGATCAATTTACCGCTATCGTGGTTGGGCCTACCATCACGACGCACCCAAGTTCTCCCTGAAGACAGCAGTAGCACCCCATTCTTTGACGATTTTGACTATGCCATTCTCGGTCCCATCTCGCTCGGTCTCGGTCCTTTTGTCGAAGTAGCATTTTTTCACAAGCGATCGCGGACGCTGTTGCTGACCGATACCATCGTATCGATTCCGGACGAGCCCCCCGAAATCGTCCAGCTCCAGCCTTACGCACTTCTCTTTCATGCCAGAGACAACGCAAGTGAGCCACTCCTCGATATCCCCCAACAACGTCGGAAAGGCTGGCACCGCATTGCCCTGTTTAGCTTCTACTTTCGGCCTGGCGCTCTAGAAGATGTCAATGTTTGGGGTACAGTTCGCAACGCCTTTCGCGCCAGCGATCGCTCTCGACGTGCCTATTTTGGTCTTTTTCCGTTTCAATGGCGTTCGGATTGGGAGCGATCGTTCGAGCTGTTGCGCCAAGACGGCAACTTACTCGTCGCTCCCGTCTTGCAACGTCTCATCCTGAATCGAGGTCCCCAGGAAACCTTAGCGTGGGTCGAACGAGTTGCACAGTGGGACTTTTACCGCATTATTCCCTGTCATCTCGATTCTCCTCTAGCAGCAGGACCAGAGGCTTTTCGCTGCGCCTTTAACTTTTTAAGTACACCGCAATCTTTACCGGCCGAAGACTTCGAACTCCTCGGACAATTGGGCGATATTTTGGAACGAAGTGGCATTACCCCTGCCACTCACACCACAACCAACCGTGATAGTGATGGAGCTTGAGCCCCGCTCAGAAAATACATTCCGGCGATTCCACATGGCCTCACGCTGTCTTATGCTCGATAGTCAGTGTCGCGTGCAGCCAACGTCCGCTTTCGTCATAACTGCGCACGAGGCGTTGGCGCACGGTGGGCTCCAGCAGCCAACCCAGCTCCATCTGAAAGGGCACGCCTTGCTGAATCTGAATGGGAGCGCGGGCGGAGCCACCATCGGATAACAACAGGACGCGGGTGTGGGGCTGTTTGTCTTCAAAGTGCAGTATTGACCCGTCAATGCGGGCAACACTCGATATCTTTCGGTCTCCAAATTGCAACGTTTGATGCAAGTGATCGCCTGCTCGCGCGACCGTCAGACAGGTGGAGTAAATGTGCCGATTGCCGGTTGGATCGATCTCTACGGCTTCCCCTTGCCACGTGCCGAGCAATTGTTCGACCGTCAGCGGCGATCTCCTTGCATCTTCACACCCAGGCAAGCCTTCCTGAATTAGAGTTACGCGAGCAGGGGAACCGACATTGAAAATCTGTACCAATCGCAAACGTCGACCGCCCGAAATCAATCCTTGCTCGACCGCCAATTTAAGATAGGGCGACTCGTCATCATTGGCCCGGCTAAAAGCACCGTTGTCGAACAGCGTCATCCCCGTTTCTGGAGCGTGGAACCTCCACAGCACGTTGCGATGAGACTCCGTCGGGTACTCCACCGTCAACCGTATGGCCCGATCGTCGTCTTCACCCGTTAGCGTCACGACAGAGGGAATTTCTTTTTCAATCGCCCCCGCCGGCGATAGATACGCAAACGAGCCGCGCCATTGCCCCAAATTTTTCAAGAAACAGTCCCACTGCGAGGGCATACTCGTTGCTCCTAGTCGCGATCGCGCCAGGACGAGCTTAGCGAAGTTTTGCAAACTATTGCTACAGATGGTAACTTCGGACGAGGGTTGACCTGGCGATGACTTGCGATATCCGCACCCCAACTCTTGCGAGGAACCTGCATGACTCTCAGTGCATTGCCTTCAGAATCGATATCAGTCTCTGCTGCAGTTCGAGAACGCAGTCGTCAGGGATTGCGAGAGCGTGCCATGCAGCCGCCAAAGGCGATCGCTATGGGTGACAGCCTTATCTACGGTTATGGCGACCCAGACGGTGGTGGCTGGGTAGAGCGCTTGCGGCGTCAGTGGATGCGTCCCGAACAGGCCGGTCCCATTCTCTACAACCTAGGAGTTCGTGGCGACGGAGTCTCTCAGGTGTTGCAACGGTGGGAAGCCGAGTTTTTTTGTCGCGGCGAACTGCGCAATCGCCAGCCCGATATCTTACTTTTGTCCGTCGGCGTTAACGATTCGGCTCGGCTGGGCAAGCCGGATGGCAAAAACTTTACTGACTTCGATGGTTATTGCTCGGCCTTGACGGAACTGCTAGCACGCGCGCGACAGCAATGTCCTGTGTGGATGGTAGGCATGATTCCCGTAGAAGAAGCCCGCATGCCTTTTTTCGAGTGCTTTTACTACTCTCATGCCGAGCAATATCGTTACAAGGAAGCTGCGAAGCAGATGTGTTGCGAGCGGCAAATCCCTTACTTAGATCTGTTCGATCTCTGGCTAGCCCGCGGCTCGAATTGGCGATCGGCGTGCATGTGCCCAGATGGCTTGCACCCCAACACTGTTGGCTACGAGTCAATATTGCAGGATGTAAGTGCTTGGTGGGGCTCATTTCCAAACATGTAGGTCGGAAGTGTCGCACAATACGGTACTATTGTTTCGGTTTGTAAAGTATTTTTTTGCGCTTTAGGGTTCGACCCAAGCGTGGGAAACCTTTTGACTCAGAAGAACATTTGCTGGAGTAGAATGCTGCCTGGCCAGTTAATGTTCGTAAAACTCGCGTGCTCGTCGTTCGTGCGGGCACGCAGCTGTTTGATGTTGCATTGGAACGCTCGTGACTGTTGCTACCATCCCTTCATCGCGACCTAATCAGAAACGCCGCTCAAAGCGAGCTACAGACTTACCCTTTACCCTCAAAGAACTCAGAGAGGCCATTCCAGCCGATTGTTTTATTCCCAATGTTTGGCGATCGTTAGCCTACTGTGCCCTGGATTTTGGCATTGTTGCCGGGCTGTATGCGATCGCCGCTGCCCTCGATTCTTGGTGGTTTTTCCCGCTCTTTTGGTTCGCCCTGGGCACGATGTTCTGGGCTTTGTTTGTGGTCGGACACGACTGCGGTCACGGCTCCTTTTCCCGCTCAAAAAGGCTGAATCACTTTATCGGCCATCTCACCCACACGCCGATTCTGGTGCCGTTCCACGGCTGGCGCATCAGCCACCGCACTCACCACGCCAACACAGGCAATATTGACACTGACGAAAGTTGGTATCCCGTTACGAAGTCACAGTATCGAGAGATGCAGTGGTATGAAAAGCTGATGCGTTTCTACCTATTGCTCCTTGCATATCCGCTGTACTTATTCAAGCGATCGCCTGGCAAATCTGGTTCGCATTTTTCCCCCAGCAGCCCTCTGTTTCGCTCTCATGAAAAGTGGGATATTTTGACGAGTACAGTTCTCTGGACGCTCATGGTAGTGGCGCTAGCAGCCATGACATATCAGTGGGGCTGGCTGTTTTTACTGAAGTACTATGCTGGTCCGTATGTTGTTTTCGTAATCTGGCTAGATTTGGTCACGTTTTTACATCACTCTGAGGAAGATATTCCTTGGTATCGTGGCAAAGACTGGTTTTTCCTGAAAGGGGCGCTATCAACCATCGATCGCGATTACGGCATTTTCAATAACATTCACCACAACATCGGTACTCACGTCGCCCATCACATCTTTTTGAGTATTCCACACTACAATTTGATTCGGGCAACTAAAGTGATCGAGCCGATTTTGGGTAGCTACTACCGCAAGTCTAAGGAACCCATTTGGAAGAGTTTCTATCGTTCGTTCTGGGCTTGTCACTTCGTTCCAGATTCGGGGTCTGAGGTTTACTATCAATCGCCCCACGTGAAAAGAGTGAAGTAGAAGCACAAAACGACGCAAGAGTCTATAGCAAGTGCTCCTCCTCGGATGGGGGAGCACTTTGCGATAACTTCAAACATAACTTTATCTATTGTCATATAAGCCAGATACATGAAGGGGTGACGAGATTATGGCTAGGAATTGTGGCAATTTTTTATTAGTCCTCCGTGTCAATACATGATTATTGCGAATGGCATCACTCCGAACCGAGAAACTGTCCGAACTTGAGAAGTATTTATCTTTTTTTAGGGATTGAAAATCGAGATTTGATGCCATAGGGGGGGATTTCATCCCCGTCATTTCTGTGTAAGGATGCGTCATGCGATCGCTAACGCAATCGCGGGGCTGGGTCACTTTGGCGAAGGTCACTGCACGCTCTTCTCCCGATCCGTAGCCGTGAAGATGTTGCCCCTGTTTGAGTTTTGCTATGAGTGTTCGCAGTTTTTCTCTCATTTTCTTCACTTACCTCACAGTTGCATTAGGACAGGGCCCCGTCTTCGCTCACGGAGCAAATGTACAGTATCGAGCTACGCGGGCGATCGCAATTCGAGCGGCTTTTGACTCGGGTGAGCCGATGGCAGAGGCTCAGGTCACCGTTTTTGCTCCAGACAATTCTGCCGAACCCTGGCTGCAAGGCAAGACAGATGCTGCTGGGCAGTTCAGTTTCGTTCCAGATTCTTCCCAGGCAGGGAGCTGGGAGGTGCAGGTGCGTCAAGCCGGACACGGAGATATTGTCAGCATTCCTGCAGAGGCGATCTCCGCGTTCTCAACGTCCGCAGCCGAGCCGAGCGCGATCGCTTCAGCACGGCCAGCTGGTAGCGTTTCCCCGCCGTCTCCGGCTCAAATCGCCTTAACTGCGGCCGCTGGAGTTTGGGGATGCATCGGGACGGCGTGCTTTTTCGTGCGGAAGGGGGGCTGATGCACGTTCCCGATGGTTTTTTGCCGCTGCCCATCATCCTCGGAGGTTACGCTACCACTGGCGCCCTCACCTGGCTCTCTCTGAGACACATCGATCGCCTCCCCAATCCTCAGGCTGCCATCCCGCGCGCGTCATTGCTTACCGCTGCCTTTTTTGTCGCATCGTGGATTCACATTCCGGTTCCCCCCGCCAGCGTTCATTTAGTCCTAAACGGCTTACTCGGAACCATTCTGGGCTACTTTGCCATACCTGCCATTGCGATCGGCCTATTTTTTCAGGCCATCATGTTCAATCACGGCGGCCTCTCTACGTTGGGGGTCAATGCAGCCATGATGGGCATTCCCGCACTGCTGGCCCATCGCATTTTCCAATTGCGCTATCTGTTTCCCAAATCTTACGAACGCATTGGCTTAGGAGTGGCTGCGTTTGCCGCAGGAGCTTTCGGTTTGGGGTTGTCTGCCGCCATTTTTGTCGGCTTGCTCGTCACCACAATTCCGACATCGCTCGATGCTTCCACTGAAAGAGCCGCAATTTTGACCTTGACTCTCGCTCACGTACCCGTGATGGCAATCGAAGGCCTGTTTACCGCTGCTTTAGTTCTCTTCCTGCAACGAGTTCGCCCACAACTGCTGGAGCAAACCTAATGGCTGTCCGTCGTCCAGCCCTCGATGCTTACTGCCATCTCGACTCTCCCATTCATCGCTGGGAGCCCCGTGCCAAGCTGATCGGAATTACGCTGCTGATTTTTGCCTTCGCCTGCGTGCGTCAACTCGCACTGCTACCCGCATTGCTGCTCGTAAGTCTGTCGCTGTATGGTTTGGCTCGCCTACCCTGGCAGTTTTGGCGAGATCGTCTTCGTCTCCCCGGAACCCTTCTGTTGTGCATGCTAGTTATACTCCCGTTCGTCTCAGGCGGCGTGCTGCTTGCTAGCTGGGGGCCACTCTCAATCTATCGAGACGGATGTTTCGCGATATTGCCGATCGCGTGTCGGTTTGTATCGATTCTGACGTTAGGATTAATTGCTTTCGGCACGATGCCGTTTGCGACTTTAATTGAGGCTATGCGTGCCCTCGGCTTACCCAGTGTTTTGGCTGATATGACGCTGTTGTCTTACCGCTATCTCGACGATACGGGCAGTATGTTCGTACAGATGCGACAAGCCATGCAGCTGCGAGGTTGGCAAGGCGATCGCTGTAGTTGGCAGCAGATTCCCGTGCTGGCATCTGTCGCGGGGACGCTGTTGATTCGCAGTTTCGAGCGATCGGAACAGGTATATCGCGCGATGGTGTTGCGAGGCTACGGTCGAGCGCAGGCGCTCAGTCGCCTACAGCCGCCGCAACTTCGCGACATTGGCGCTACAGTTTGGGTTGCTCTGACAGCCGTGGCCATCGTGGGGCTGGAATGGCACCTGCGCTCGGGTTTGAAAGTTGCATGGGGAGGTTGAACGTGACAGCCATATCGAGTCGTTCCCAGGTTGCGAGTGCCGCATTAGTGCCTAGCAGTCCTGCAGCCTTGCCACCTGCGTTGCAGATGCGATCGCTATGTTTCTCTTATCCTGACGGCCCCAACGTTCTTGACAACATTAACCTCACGATTGCAGCTGGGGAGCGCGTCGGCATCATCGGCCCGAATGGGGCAGGCAAAACTACGTTATTTACGTCGATCTGCGGTCTGCTCGTACCGGCAGCAGGCAGTGTCAACGTATTCGGTCAAGCCGTGCAGCCCGGCCAGTTCCAACCTCGAATCGGCTTCATCTTTCAAAATCCTAACGACCAACTATTTGCCGCCCGCGTTTGGGATGATGTTGCATTTGGCCCTCAAAATTTAGGCTGGTCGACTGCGGAGGTCGAGCGACGCACCCGCGCGACGCTCGAAGCTATGGACTTGTTGCACTTGGCCGAACGCCCGTCTCATCATCTATCGGGTGGTGAAAAGCGCATGGTGGCGATCGCGTCTGTTTTGGTCATGCAGCCACCGTTGACTATTTATGACGAACCGAGTGCCAATCTCGACCTGCGCTCCCGCCGCCGTCTCATCCAGTTTTTACAATCTTGCCGCGAAACCCTTTTGGTTTCTTCCCACGACCTGGAACTGATCCTAGAAGTATGCGATCGCGCGATCTTGCTTGACAATGGCAGCATCGTTGCCGACAGACCGACGCAAAGCATGATGAGCGATACCGTTCTTATGGAAGCTCACGGTCTGGAACGGCCCCACTCTCTCTCCCCGCATTTCCACATTCCATAATTTATCCCTTCTCAGCAATGAGCGAACTCGGCCCTCTTCTCCTGTTTTGCCTATTCGTGCTGTTGTCCGCAGGGTTTGCAGGAGCGGAATCGGCGATTACGGCTACGGATGCGCTCAAATTACAAGCGCTCATTGAAGAAGAGGGGGAAGTTCCCATCTACCGACTCTTCCAAACGCAACGCACCCGCTTCATTGCGGCTCTTTTGGTCGGCAACAACATCGTCAACATTGGCTCAGCCGCGATCGCCACCAGTTTGTTCATTCATTTGTTAGGAGATCGCCTCGGTCCGCTGGCTGCAACTGCATTTACCACTGTGCTAGTGCTGACCTTCGGCGAGATTTTGCCGAAAACCGTTGCTATTTCCAATCCACTGCCCATTTTCAAGGCGATTGTGCGGCCCGTCCATTGGCTGGCACAGGTTCTCGGTCCCATTGTGATTGTGTTCGAGTGGTTAATTCAATTCATCATGCAGCGTTTGATGGTTTCAACCGACCGCTCTTTCGGCTCCGTGCGCGATTTAGCTCTGCTCGTGGATATCTTGGGCCGCGAAGGACAGCTTGACTGGCAGAAGCGCCGACTTTTCCGAGGGGTCCTCGATCTCGACCGACTTAAAACCCGCGACGTGATTGTCCCGCGCGTCAAGATGGAAACTATTAGTAAAGACTCTTCGCTGCAAGATGTCATCGACCTATGTCTGGCCAGCGGCTACTCTCGTATCCCCGTCCAAGAAGAGTCCAAAGACGAAATTGTCGGCATTATCCATCTCAAACAAGCTCTGCGTTATCGGGCAGAACGCGGCAACATTTGCGTGACTGAAGCTATGCAGCCGCCCTACTTCGTCCCAGATTCGCAGAAGGTAGCCCCATTACTTAAAACGATGTTGAGATCGCGTCAACACATCGCAATCGTCGTGGACGAGTTCGGCGGCACTCTCGGATTGCTCACCCTTGAAGACTTACTTGAAGAGCTGGTAGGAGAAATCTACGACGAAAGTGACCTTTCCCCTCTAGCCAGGTTGCAAAGTATTCGACGCCAAAATACGTGACAATGCCAAAATGCTTGGAAAACCTCAAACACCGCTCACCCAACTGGTAGCCACCTGCCATAAGCCAGGCAGTAGCAGTAACGCTGCCACCAGCACCGCGATCGCTGCCGAAATCAGAACTGACCCAGCTGCGCAATCTTTAGCCACCTTAGCCAGCTCGTGATAGCGCTCGCCCACGGTTAGATCGACCGCAGCCTCTAATGCTGTATTCATCAATTCGAGAGCCATGACCAAACCGCAGGTCACGCCAATGACGGCAAGTTCGACAGCACTCAAATGCAACCCCACACCAAGGCTGAGGGCGAATACTGTTGCCCCTGTGTGAATGCGAAAATTACGCTGCGTGCGAAAGGCATGGGCAACGCCATTACCCGCATATTGAAAACTCTGATTCAGCGTCTCGGCAACCTTCCAGGAATGAGATTGCGACGGTACGGGCTTAGAAGAAACTACAGGTACACCTTGCTGAGACTTCTCCTGCTCGCATTCTCGGTAAGCGATTGTAGAGGACGAACCGGCGAACTGAGAACGATAACGTGGAGCTCCGGACAGATTTGCCATAGTCACACCACCTGGCATAGCTGAACAACATCAAGCAGCTCGCGTTGTTTGCGAAGCATACTCTGTAAACTCCTCTCATCAGGATGATCCCACCCCAACAAGTGCAGTAAGCCGTGGGAGGCCAGCCAAGCCAACTCTTCTTCGAGAGAATGTCTCTGCTCGCTAGCCTGCCTTACAGCAGTAGGTACGGAAATTACAATATCACCTAACGTTACATTTGATAAAAAATCTGTAACATTAGGCACTGGTTTCGCGGTTTCTCGACTAGGCGCTTCGCGGGCTGCAAACGCTAATACGTCAGTTGGGCTATCAATGCCTCGAAACTGCCGATTAAGCCTACACACGCGCTCGTCGTCCGTTAAAATCAAGCTCAACTCGCAGGATTCAGTCAAGGCGAGAAGGCTCAGCCAATTCGAGAACCACTGCTGCCAGCGTTCTATCGCTACTGGTGCAGGAAGGTCGTAGCGAACGTACAGATCGAGCTGCTCGGGCATGTACGTTTGAGCTCCCTCTTCCATCCAAGGAAATACTAGCTTTAATCGCCTGTATCATCACGCTGACGTTACCTTAAGTAAAAGTGGCAGTCAGAAAAGTGATCTAAGTCACACAGACATACCAGCCTTATGAGGTGACTGTAGCCGTGTCCTCAATGAAAAACAACCGACAACGTTACTAAAGTGCCCAAAACCGCCATTGCTGTTAGCGCGAAGTGAAAGAGAGACGTTCCGCCACGCCGAACCATGTTGCGCATAGCCAACTTAGTGTAACTATCCGTTGGCTTTGCTATATAACGAGAATCGAACGGAGTCTCAGCCGGATTCACGCGCTCGGATGGATCGGAAGAAGTCTCTCTGGTAGAGCTAAGTTCGGGTGAAGATGTCATCATTGCTTCCTGCACGTAGCCGCAGCGAATTTACACTTGTTTACACATTAACCTGAAACTGTTTTGGTCACATGCCGTACGCTTGCGATGCTCATTTGAGCGTATGAGAACGCCAACTTGTGGCTGACCCTAGCTTGCGGGCGATCGCCAGAAAAAACTCGCACAAATTGAAGTAAACCTGATAAACAGAAAAAAGTAGAGAAGACCCGCGTCTCAAGCCGATAACATCTCGCGATCGCAGTCGCTCTCGAGTCACTGGATGTCGTAGTTTCTGTGTCGTAGCCTTTCCAGTAACAGCTAAAAGGGGCAGCTGAGACTATCCACGTTCCGTCTCTACTACCCCTTTTATCGTCCACCCCTCATCTGTAGTGGAGTTTAGTTCATCTCTATGCAATTGGCATCCGGCGTTCCACAGCAAGATTGACAACACTTCAGTATCGCTATGGGGGCTGCCTGTCGGATGAGAAAAGACAGGTGGCAAAAATGAGAGACAAAGCTAGAGATAGAAAGACAGAGACAATAATGGAGCTGATAGCCTAAAGACAGGCTCAGTCAGAAACAGCACCTGGGAGAGCGAGGCGCGCCATGCAGCCAGCGGTACTCATTCAAAACTTACAGAAACGCTACGGTACTGAGACGGCTGTAGCTGACGTGTCAATCGCGGTCGAGCCGGGACAGATTTTCGGCTTGCTAGGGCCTAACGGCGCTGGCAAAACTACGACCTTGCGCTGTCTCTGTACGCTGCAGCTTCCGGATGGCGGTCGTTTGGAAGTATGCGGTATTGATGTCCGGCAAAATCCTCGTGCCGTCCGGCGGCGATTGGGCTACGTCGCGCAGGAAGTCGCACTCGATAAAGTTCTGACGGGCCGAGAGTTACTACAGCTGCAGGCCGACCTTTATCACATGAGTCGTTCTCAGGCCCGCGATCGCATTGACGCAGTACTGAAGTTGCTGGGGCTAAGCGAGCGCGCAGACGAACGCACCGGCACCTATTCAGGCGGGCTGCGCAAGCGTCTCGACCTGGCAGCGGGGCTGCTGCATCAGCCAGAGGTTTTGGTATTAGACGAACCCACGGTTGGCCTGGACATTCAAAGTCGCTTGGCAATTTGGGACTTCTTGCGCGACGTTAAGGCTCGCGGCATGACGGTGCTAATTACCAGCCATTATTTGGAAGAGATCGATGCTTTAGCCGATCGCGTTGCCATTGTGGATAAGGGTAAAGTCATTGCGGAAGGCACACCGACTGAACTTAAAGATACAGTCGGAGGCGATCGCCTGACTCTCAAAGTGCAGGAATTTACCTCACGCCCAGAGGCCGAACGCGCTCTCAATGTCTTACAAACCTTGTCATTCGTTCGTGCCAGTGCCATTAACGGTTCTCAAGGAAACGCACTGAATTTGTTCGTTACGATAGATGAGGCTGCTGCGGTCGGGGGAGTACGGCAAAAATTAGATGAAGTGGGTCTGCCCATTTTCAGTCTTGCCTACTCTCGACCCAGTCTGGATGACGTCTATCTCGCTGCGACCGGACAAACACTTAACGATGCCGAACTGGCGGCTGCAGAAGCAGGCCCAGCCGACAAACCGAAAAAGTAAGTGTCCTAGCGCTCGTCTGCTCAACTGTTCTCTTATCCAGCTGCACCAAATTAGCTATGAGCCAAGCATCAACCACGTCGAATATGGCAGCAGAATCCTTTTCTCCTGTTGCAGATTCTCAACTTCCGGGGCTGCTGTCACCGGAGTTTTGGCAGGAAACGTTTGCACTGACACGCCGTTGGTTCATTCAGCTTCAACGCCGCCCTACTACCTTTGTTGCCGGCGTCATTCAGCCTCTCTTGTGGCTATTACTGTTCGGCGCGCTTTTCCAAAATGCACCCGATAATTTGTTCGGCGAAGGTCGCTCCTACATCCAGTTTCTGGGGGCTGGAGTGATCGTATTTACTGCGTTCGGCGGCGCTCTCAATGCTGGCGTACCCGTGTTGTTCGATCGCGAGTTTGGTTTTCTCAATCGCTTGTTAGTGGCTCCACTTGCATCCCGATTCTCAATCGTGCTGGCTTCTGCATTTTTTATCGTCAGTATGGCCTTAGTGCAAACTGCCACGATTGTGGGCGCGAGCTACTTTCTGGGAGCTGGCATTCCGGGTATTGCCGGTTTGGGGATGATGACAGCTATTGTGGCTCTGTTAGTGCTGGGCTTTACCGCGTTGAGTTTGGGTTTGGCTTTTGCGATGCCAGGCCATGCCGAACTGTTGGCACTTATCTTCTTGGTCAACCTTCCTTTGATTTTTTCCAGCACGGCTTTGGCACCACTGTCGTTTATGCCTACTTGGTTGCAGTGGATTGCTAGTCTCAATCCTTTAACCCACGCGATCGAACCCATTCGTTATCTTTACGGCCACGCCGATTGGGCCTGGTCAGATATCGTGTTACAAGCACCGTGGGGTGGTTTGTCGCTGGCCGGTGCGCTAGGAGCGTTGACGCTCTTTATGACGCTCTCGCTCGCGATTGTGCGCGGTTCTTTGCGCAAGGTCTTAGCTTAGTCGATACTCGCCGGACGCGCCTAAATCGATGGCCGTTGTCTCCAAGATCTGGCTGTTTCCCATTAAATCCCTGGACGGTGTCGCCGTTTCAAGTGCGTGCGTGCTGCCAAGTGGGGCGTTAGCGGGCGATCGCGAATTTGCTCTTATTGACGAGCGCGAGCGGTTTATTAATGGTAAGCGCCATGCTTCCATTCATCGTCTCAGAGCGAGATTCGATCTGGCTGCGCGTACGGTCGATCTCGGCCTCAAAGATACATCCGCAACCGACACATTTCATTTGGATGGCGATCGCGCTGATTTGGAACGCTGGTTCGGCGAATATTTTCAACAGCCCGCCCGCTTGGTTAGTAACGCGGAGTTAGGCTTTCCAGATGACAAACGTTACACTGGCCCTACATTTATTGCCGAACGTACATTGGCGGCAGTAGCAGAATGGTATCCCGAGCTTGATATCGAGCAAATCCGCCAGCGATTTCGTACCAATATCGAAATTGCCGACGTACCTCCCTTCTGGGAAGATCGCTTATTTGGCTCGGGCGATCGCTCCGTTCCATTTCGCGTCGGCGAGGTCACTTTTGAAGGCGTAAATCCTTGCTTGCGCTGTGTGGTACCCACGCGCGATCCATTCACAGGAGAGACCGATCCCCACTTTCAAAAGACTTTCAATGCTCGTCGCCGCGAGTCCTTACCGTCATGGGCAGCAAGAGATCGATTTGACTCTTACTATCGATTGGCTGTCAATACTCGGCTCGCACATCACAATAGTGGCGGCTTCATACGCCTAGTTGACAGAATCGCTCTTCAGTAGCATCCGTTCTTTCTGACGTTGCACAATTGAGTCAATAGCCAGCCGGCCACGCCATTGGTCTGCATCGGCACACAGTACTTTTTCTGCCGCGTCATGCTCGGCTATCCCAACTGTTTTTTGCACTGGCGATCGCTTCTCGGGTCGAGCGCTCGTCAAGCATGGCAAGCTGTAGTTCCTCATACATAATGGTACGAAGGCGATCCAGCCCAGCTAGTGGAGGGACGAGAACTTCAGATTGAGGGAGTTGCTCCGCACTAATGATACGGGCGTTGCTAGTCGGAATATCTTCGGGGGCTGTAAAGTAGGGCTCTCGAGCAGTCTCAATGGTAGAAGGAAGCAGGTTGCCGATTTTGGAGAATTCAAGCTGATTGATGTCATTGGTCAAAAAAGCTGCAAAATCTAATGCTTCATCGACATGCGCTGATGCTTCAGAAATGGCAACATTCATCACGCTGGCACTTTTAGCACCCGCAAAGCCAGAGATTTGCTTGGATACGTCAGTGACGGCAGCGATCGCCGGAGCATTCTCCTCAATTTGTTGCAAAAACTGAGGGCCAGTTAGGAGCATCGCTAGTTCCCCAGCCTGATATAGCTCGATCGCTCTACGATGACCGGCAGTGAGCATTTCGCGCGGCAAAAGCTCTTGTTGAAATAAATCGACCCAGTATTGAAAGGCAGCACGTCCGGCTTCATTATCAAATCCAGCTTTACCGTTAGGGGTAACGAGAGTCATTCCCATCTGCACCATGGACTCCAGACCTGGCCGCCGTCCATCGTCAGCATGAATGCGTATTTGCCCGTGTTCTGCTTGATTTGGGCGGCGACCTCAGCTAAGTCTTCGTATGTCTTGGGTGGATTGTCGGGATTGAGTCCGGCTTGCTCGAAAATTTGACGGTTGTAGATGGTGATATCTGTGGCAACGTACCATGGTAGAGCAAACGTGACGTCGCCCAGGCGGTTGGCTTTCCAGATGTTGGGAAAGTAGGCCGCTTTTTGCTCGGGGGTGAGTTGGGTTTCTACGTCTACGAGCGCGCCTTTCTCCGCCAGTTTGGTAGCAAATTGCGGGTTGAGATTTACGACATCGGGGCCAGAGTTTGCGGCGATCGCGGTCAAAATTTTATTCTCCATCTCTCCCCAAGGCACATCCACCCATTCGACACGAACCCCAGGGTTTTGTTGTTCGAACTCTGCGATGAGCTCGGTCATGTAGTCGTCAAAGGTGGGCTTGAGCTGCATCGTCCAGAAGGTGATGATGCGATCTCCACTCGTTTCTGGCGAGCGCGAGCCAGACGCGCAGGCCCCCAATAAGAGGCCGGCAGATAGCGAAATAAATTGACGACGATTCCAAGTCATGAAGGTAGGTCACAGCGGTAGATAAACGCTTGTCAGGCAGTATATCTTGTTGTTACGGATTTGCCCCGTTTCCAGATCCTAGCCCTGTTAAGCGATCGATCCTGAGGCTCTCAAGGAGCTCCCACGTCGGGAAGTTGTCGGGAGTGCATCGAGAACTGCTCGCACGCGAGCGAGGTCTTTGCAGCCTGGACTGAGTTCTACACCGCTGGACAGATCGATGCCATCAGGTGCGAGCGCGGCGAGAGCTGCAGGAATATTTTCGGGAGTGAGGCCGCCAGCTAGAAACCAGGGTTTGTCAAACCGAATATTTTCGAGCAAAGTCCAATCAGCCGTCTGCCCAGTTCCACCAGCCAAGGTGGGATGGTAAGCATCGATAAGAATGGCATCGACGTGAGGAAGATAGGATGCGATCTCCTCTAAGTCTGATGGCTGACGCAAGCGAAATGCCTTGACAAGCAACGTTTCAGAGAGGGCGAGTCGAAGAGCCTCACAGTCAGCCGGGGATTCTCGACCATGTAATTGGACGCCGGTAATTCCCGTTGTTCGGACGGTGTTGACGATTCCATCAACCGCGTCATCAACGAAAACGCCAATGGTGTGGGTAGGAGGCGAGATGGGAGCTGCGATCGCGCGCATCTGCTCGGGCGTAACGTAACGTGGCGAGGTGGGCACGGCGATAAGACCGATCGCGGATACTCCCATTGCCGCTACAGCCGCAGCTTGTTCGGGCTGGGTCAGGCCGCATATTTTGACAAATAGATGGGAGCGACGAGCGACGGGTGTCATGAACTTGCGAGCGCGTTACTTGCGTTCGGGATGGAGATTGACTTGATGTGCGACACATTCGAGTTGGTTGATGCGTCGAACTAACTGCCAAAGACGACCGAAGTTGCGCTGATTGAAGTGGAACATTAAACGTGGCAGGTGTTCGGTTTCGTCGCCTTTTTCGGGAGGGAGAGTGTCAGACTTGGCAATGCGACCGGACAGGAGAATATCGCAGAATTCGTCGTTAAGCCGAGCCACCGAGTCATCCGTCAGTTCGGCATTAAGGCGCAGGACGAGGCGATCTCCAACGAAGCGACTGCTGTGAAACGTGCGGTAGAAGTTGGCAATCGTGTCGCAAGCAACGCCGATATCGTCGGTCATCGTATAAATCTTAATGTCCTCGGGGCTGATCAGACCGCGGGAGAGCAAATTGGTTTGAATGTAAGTGTCCCAATGCTTCCAGTAGTGACCGCCAGGCCGATCGACCAGGACTAAAGGCATGAGAGGCGTCTTGCCTGTTTGCATCAGGGTCAAGCACTCGAAACCTTCATCCTGCGTGCCAAAGCCGCCAGGGAACAGTACGACGGCATCGCTTTCTTTGAGAAAGAACAACTTTCGAGTAAAGAAATATTTGAAATTCACGACGCGATCGCTGGCAGCTAAGACCGCGTTAGCCTCTTGCTCGAACGGTAGCTGGATATTGAGACCAAAAGAGTTATCCAAGCCAGCCCCTTCATTGCCAGCTTCCATAATGCCGCCACCGCCACCCGTCAGCACCATAAAGCCTTGGGCGACAATGCAACGGGCAAAAGCAGCAGCCTGAAGATATTCAGGACTGTCAGCTGGCAGACGAGCCGAACCGAAGATGCTAATTTTACGGACGTGCTGATAAGACAGAAAGGCTTGATAGCCCATCTCCATATCGCGTAGCGTCGCAGCCAGGATCTTGACATCAAGTCGAGACAAATCGAGTCGGCCGATGCCAACCATGGCCTTCAATACATTTAGCCAAACGTCATCGTGGGGGCTACCCTCTAGGCGTTCGAGTAACCTTTGACAGGATTCAAGCGTTTCAGAAGGAAATTCGGCCAAGTCTGCAGATAGATAAAGAAATTTTCGCGCCCGTATCTGCCGAGCTCCATTGATCGAGTCACTAAGAGTCGAGGTGCTTTTCTAAGGTGTTAGCCAACGTTGCTTTAGGAACTGCACCTACTACAACATCAACTTTCTGACCGCCTTTGAACACCATCAACGTCGGGATACTACGAATCCCATAGGTACTGGCAACTTGAGGGTTCTCATCCGTATTGATCTTAGCAACTTTGACTTTACCGTCGTATTGTTCGGCAATTTCTTGGACCACAGGAGCTACCATGCGGCACGGCCCGCACCAAGGAGCCCAAAAATCCACCAAGACGGGGGTTTCGCTTTGGAGAACTTCTTGTTCGAAGCTGGCATCCATCACGTCGATAGCTCCAGACATTAGCCCCACGGACTCCTTTTCAACACGTCGTTACAGCTTATACCCTACCACAGGCCAACAGCCAGCTAGGCAGAAGCTACTAGGGTCAGCGATCGCTATCTCAGCCACTATGCAAACCCACATTCACCTGTCACATTCACCTTAAGGTTGCCGCTGTTGCCACCCTTGCCATAAAAGCTGGCCCGAGTATAAAAAAAGACCGATACCAGCCATGACAAACGTAAACGTCAGAAGGCCAATGGACCCCATCAAAAGATAGCGAATACCAATCGTCATGCTGCGAGCAAACGCAGATGCATCGAGATTAACAGCAGGTAGCTTGTGCGCGATGTTTTGCAGCAATTGGAAAAATAGATAGCCCAATCCCCAAGCAATTGCCGTTCCTCCCAACGCATTGAGGGGATGGACCTCGGCCGACGAACGCGGTGTGACCTTGGGCCGCTTCTCAGGCATGACGCTACATCCTCGAACGGAGAACCATGTCTCGATTTTAGGCTGACGGTAGAATGTTGCGATAGTTAGTTACTCGGGTAAGCTTGAGAATTCCGTGACGCGAGAGACTCGCCAACGCCAAACGCACTATCAAGTTCTCGGAGTTGCCATCTCGGCAACGGCTGAGGACATTAAGCTGGCCTATCGGCGCTTAGCTAAGCAATGTCACCCAGATGTTCGTCGCGATGCAGCTTCCGAGCCTGCCATGGCAGAGCGTATTCGCCTCGTAAACGAAGCCTATGCAGTCTTGCGCCACGCTGAATCTCGCCGCCAGTACGATCGCCTCCTTCACTCCCAGCGCCACCTGCAGTCTCAACAGGCCACGGCCAGAGCGCAGGCAAGTTATCGCCGCCAGCGAGAGGACACTAGTCTGAGTGACGAAGCCGCTGCCCGCGATCGCTGGCTGAAGCAGGTGTACGTCCCCCTCAACCGAGTTTTATCGGAGGTGTTGCGATCGCTCTCGCCGCAGTTGCGAGCGCTTTCTGCGGACCCGTTTGACGACGAACTCATCGAAGCCTTTTCCGCATACTTAGATACCTGCCGCCGTAAGTTCGAGCGGGCTCGAGACACGTTTCAACGATTGCCTAACCCCAGCACGTTGGCGGGAATCGCGTCGCGGCTATATTACAGTCTCAACCATCTGGAAGATGCCCTAGACGAACTGAACTATTTCCCGCTTAATTTCGACGATCGCCATTTGCACACCGGTCAGGAACTGTTTCGTCTAGCTCAACAGTTGCGTCAAGAAGCTGTGGAGACTCTTCAGGATGCGCCCAAATATTAGTTCGAGGGATGATTTTGTAAACCATTGACAAATACTTGCTGGTGCTGCAAGGCTCGTTGTCGCCATTCGGATAGCTGAGCCGAACTGAGGGCGGAATGATGCTCATAACAATTGCGCCACGCCTGACAAATCTGGTGGGGATCGGTTGGTAAGTCGGCCAGATCCCAACCCGGTGCGTCCAGTTCTTGCAACAAGCGTTCGACCTTGGGATCGTAACTCAACCCAAAAATCGGTACGCCTTCGGCCGCAGCCATAACCAGGCCGTGATAGCGCATCGAAATCGTCAGTCGCGTTTCTCGCAGCGCTCCTTTTAACTGACGGGGATCGTCAATATCCACAACTGACGACACATCTCCCAACTGTCGGTGCAGTCTCTGCGCAATCGCCAAGTCCGCTCGCGGTTGGAAGGGAATGAAGTGGATACGGGTCTCAGTTTCTGCTTGCAGTTGCACCAGCCCACGAGCGATCGTATCGAGGCGAGTGTTCGTCAGCAAAGGGTGCGAACGCAAAGCGACGGCAATTGCAGGTCGATTGGCCAGTGTGGGACGAACGTCAATGGTACGAGCCATAGGGGTTGCCGCCAGTGCCCACACTGGATCGGGAGCGAGAACGTGAGGAATTTGCCAATCAGACAAAAGCTGCGATGATACGCGATCGCGAACGCTGACCGCTGTACAGCGCTGCAAGCATTGGCGAGTTATCCAACGCGTCCACCGCTGCTGTAAGGGGCCGATCCCCTGTGCCCAAGCAATTGTTTTGAGTCCGAATCGCTGCGCCAATCCCATTAAGCCGCCGTAGTAGAGAGGATTGCGCCAGCTAGTCCGGTCCTGCATGAGACTGCCGCCGCCCCACACAAATGCTGTTGAGTGGCGTAGTACCCGTTGAATGCCGACCCCATCCCAACGGTTGATACTTGCGACGCTGTAAGTTTGTGACGTTTGGGTCGGGACAGGTGATAGGACAATCGGTTCGGCTTCGGCTGGCAGCATTTGTAGCGCGCTGGTCAGTAGGGCTTCATCGCCACCATTTCCGAACCCGTAGTATCCCGCCAACACTACCCGCATTGCACCAAAGCCTCAGTAGAGTCCGGCTATTATCTCTTCAAGTACTACCGCAGGATGGGAAGAGTTGCACGCGACAGAAGCAATCTTGAGGAGCGGCGATCGCATGCTGCGCCAAAATCCTGCCATAAAAGACAACGCGGATAGAGAAATAAAAAAACGAGAGCGACTTGTCGCGGCACGCGACGTCATCGTGAAATGATGCAGCCTGACAGTTTGGCACAACTATAGCTATGACTCGTAGCTTAAAATCTTGACTTGTCGATATGGCGAGACTATTACTGACCTAGTGAAGCTGCGCGTGTGGTGAGGGCAGGAGTCGCTTCCACATCGGCCACGCCCGGTGGTTCGAACTTATAACCCACCCCGCGTACTGTTCGGATGAGTTCGGGTTGATTGGTGGTGGTTTCGAGTTTTTTCCGAATTTGACCGATGTGAACGTCAACAACGCGCTCGTCGCCGCTGTGGTTTTCGGGCCATACAGCTTGTATCAACTCGGGTCGTCGCCAAACTCGCCTGGGGTTTTGGGCCATCGCGTACAGCAGGTTGAATTCGAGAGCTGTTAGAGGAATCAGTTTTTCGCCGCGACGAACTTCGCGATTATCAGGATTGACGATGAGATCGTGAAACTGCAGTAGAGGCTCGGCGGTAGCAGCAACGGGACGTTGGCGTTTGAGGATGGCCGCGACCCGCGCGCCCACTTCGGGCAGATTGAAGGGTTTGGTGATGTAATCATCTGCACCTTGCTGGAATCCGTGCAGGCGATCGGCCGCAGCATTACGGGAGGTCAGCATGAGTACGTAAACCCCTGTCTCGTCCTGCATCGTCTGGCAGAGCCGGTAGCCATTAATATCCGGCAAATTCAGATCGAGCACGACCAAATGAGGTTGAAAAGCGTGAAATTGGTCAATCGCAGACTTGCCATCCGCCGCGATCGCCACTTCATAGCCGAGTTGTTGAAAGTAACGACACAAGAGCGTACGAACGCTAACTTCGTCGTCGACAACTAATAAACGAGCAGTCATATGCGTGCGATGTCCTTCGGAAGTATTCGCGGACGCGACCCAAGCTTGAGTCGCACAGGTGTCCGACTGCGAAAACTCACTCTTCTAAACTACCCAACTTGCTCTCGTTCGCTAAACTGCAATGACGAAAATCTCAACGTTTTCGCGCCATGCCGCGCCCATACCAGTCCGCCTGTATCCTGTTCGAAATTGAACTTTCTGATGCAGACTGAGTACTACTAACCATCGAGATTCTTAGCTGAATGGTACATTGCCTTGCTTCACCGTTCAGAAATGCTGCTCGCCATCACAACCGAGTAAATTGCCTTGTCAACTCTGGAACATACTGCTGTGGCAGCAAGTCTCAGGAGGGTGAAGCTCGACAACCTTGACAAGTAGCAACACCAGATATTGCGATGTATGAGTTGAGCGTTTGTCGGTAGGAGTGTGAAGGAAAGATCGTGATCAAACGAGGCGATTGGAATCGAGTGCCGCAATCTTGCCGTACGCTGTCGCCGTGCGGTATCGCGTGGAGCGTGACCATCTTATGGCTGGGTGTCGTTGGCTGGATGGGTACCGCTAGCATTGCGGTGCCAGAGACCGCGCGCGCTCAGAACAATGCCTCTGCCTCCGTACCAGAGGCACAGGTTGCGTTGTTTGCCAAAGTCGTACTGGAATTAGAGCCACATCGCCAAGAGCTGTTGGAACAAGCCAATCGCGCTACAGATGAAACGGCAAAGCTAGATATTAAGCGCGAGTTCATTCGGAAAGCGACCGAAATTATTGAAACTAACGAGATGACTGTCCCGGACTACAATCGCATTACCATTCAGCTCAAGCAAGATGATGCGCTGAAGGAGCGGATTGAATCAGAAATTCTACGCTTACAAACGCAGGCCAGCCCAAATCCGTAAGCTTTGAAGTGCCTCCGGTTAGTAAGTCTCACCTGGTTTAATGTTGCTAATCTCGTCTTTTCCTGATTGAAGTAGTTAGAACAGTACGCAAATAGGTGACGCGTGCCCCAGGCAACAACGGGTAGCGGAGACCAAAAAGCAGGTATAACAAGATTTCTACCCGCATCAGCCACAACCTTAGTTTGCTGGATAGAAGAGATGCATGTGCCGAAGAAGACGATCCTGAGGTTGCGAGTGCAAGTGCGTTGGTACCCTAGCAAAATGCATTAAGACTCGAACTCGGATTCAATTAAACAACCTACCCGAGATATCGTGACCTTGGAGTTGGAAACGAATCTGTGGAACAACGACGAATTCTAGCAATGGCGATCGCCTTGCTCGTGGGCCTCGTCAGCGCTGTTGCCCTTGCCTACGGCCTGGAGTGGGCTTGGTTGGAGCGCGTGGTCGTGCTGATGCTGGCAGTCGTTTTGGGCGTGGGAGGTACGATTGGCTTCTTTTTTGGCGCCCATGCTGTGGTCATGCAGCTGCCACGGGTATGGCAAGAGCGTTGCCTGCCTTGGGTTTACGTATCGCCCGCAATTGCGTTACTAGCGGCCTATCTCGTTCTACCGACCCTGAACACGATCTACCTCAGTTTTCTCGACCGGCGCTCGGATGCCTTTGTCGGCTGGGCTAACTACGGCTTTGTCCTCACAGATAAAACGATGGGGATCGCGATTCGGAATAACGTGCTGTGGTTAGTCCTAGTGACTGGCTTTAGCGTCAGTTTGGGACTGCTGCTCGCGGTCTTGGCTGACCGGGTGCGGTACGAGGCGATCGCCAAATCTGCCATCTTTTTACCCATGGCAATTTCATTTGTGGGGGCCAGCACGATTTGGAAATTCGTCTATGCCTATCGACCGGCGGGACGCGAACAGATTGGTTTGCTTAATGCGATCTCGACTGTGCTGGGAGGAGAACCGGTTGGTTGGTTGGTGGAACGACCTTTGAACACGCTGGCTCTGATCGCCATTATGATTTGGCTGCAAACGGGGTTCTGCATGGTGCTGCTCTCGGCCGCGATCAAAGCGATTCCGGCAGATATTTTGGAAGCGGCACGTATCGATGGAGCTAACGAATGGCAAATTTTCATGCGGATTGCCTTGCCGACGATTCGACCGACCATTGCGGTGGTGGCAACGACGGTGATCATTCTGGTCCTGAAAGTGTTCGATATCGTGTATGTCACCACCGCAGGGAACCAAGGTACGGAAGTGCTAGCCAGTCGCATGATTAAAGAAATGTTCAATTTCGGCAATTTTGGTCGCGGTAGTGCGATCGCGGTGGTGTTGATGGTGGCGATCGTACCGGTCGTGATCGGCAATATTCGACGCGTGCGTCAGCAGGAGATCGAATCGTGAACGAGATGGCCGAGGGCACGAAGCAATCGGGATGGCAAGCTTGGCTGGGTCGCAGTTGGCTGCACGCCACCCTCCTCACCGTTGCCGTGATTTGGACGTTGCCTAGCGTGGGCTTACTGATCGGCTCGCTGCGCCCCCGCGACGACCTATTGCGCTCGGGCTGGTGGACGGTCTTTCAGCATCCGTTTGATTTCACCCAGTTCACGCTACAAAACTACGGCGAGGTTCTCACCGCTGAAAATATGGGTCAGGCTTTTCTCAATAGCCTCACCATTGCCATTCCAGCAACGGCTATTCCAATTGCGATCGCTGCTTTTGCTGCCTACGGATTCGCCTGGATGAAATTCCCGGGCCGACAAATTTTGTTTGCCACTGTCGTCGGGTTGATGGTGGTGCCGCTACAGATGACGTTGATTCCGGTACTGCGCGCTTACAACGGTCTGGGCTTGTCAGGAACTTTTCTCGGTATCTGGCTGGCTCACGCGGGGTATGGCTTGCCTTTGGGCATTTATCTGTTGCGCAGCTCTATTGGAGCGCTGCCGAAAGATTTGATTGAAGCTGCCTCGGTCGATGGTGCCTCACATTTGAAAATTTTCACCCGGATTGTCTTACCCCTATCGACGCCCGCGATCGCCTCATTCGCTGTCTTCCAGTTCTTGTGGGTGTGGAACGATTTGCTTGTTGCCCTCGTGTATCTGGGAGGAACGCCAGATGTGGCACCGTTGACGCTGCGCCTGAGTAATATGGTGGGCTCACGTGGCCAAGATTGGCACGTGCTCACGTCTGGAGCATTTGTCACGACTGTCGTGCCGCTGCTGGTTTTCTTTGCGCTCCAACGTTATTTCGTGCGCGGCATTTTGGCCGGTTCGATCAAAGGCTAGTGAGTAATGACAAGAGAGAACGGTTCGCAAGGGACGAGTTAAGCTGCCTACAGCGAGAAATCGCGCTGATGGGGCCGAGCTCCCTGCAACTGTCGAGTTATTGGGAATATCTCGACTCTTCAGCCGTCTAACGATGGAATCAAATGCAATAGGCCTATGGCGAGTGTTGTCTTCGATCGCGTCTCCAAACAGTATGGTGACGTATTTGCCGTCAAAGACTTGAGTTTGGCAATCGCCGATCGAGAGTTTTTGGTATTGGTGGGACCATCCGGTTGCGGTAAAACGACATCGTTGCGCATGCTGGCAGGCCTGGAGTCGGCGACGCAGGGCGAGATTCGCATCGGCGATCGCTACGTCAATGACTTGCCTGCTAAAGATCGCGACATTGCCATGGTGTTCCAGTCCTACGCACTCTACCCGCACATGTCGGTGTACGAGAATATGGCCTTCGGCTTGCAGTTGCGCGGGATGCCCAAATCCGAAATTCAGCAGCGCGTGCAGGCAGCAGCGACTCAACTCGGTATTGAAGCTTTGCTACATCGCAAACCCAAAGCGCTCTCCGGCGGGCAGCGTCAGCGGGTAGCTGTGGGGCGTGCGATCGTACGCAATCCAGCCGTATTCTTAATGGACGAACCGCTTTCGAACTTAGATGCCAAACTGCGCGTACAGGCCCGAGCGGAGTTAAGCAAACTACACCGAGACTTAAATGCGACGTTCGTGTACGTTACTCACGACCAAGTGGAAGCCATGACTATGGGAACGCGCATTGCGGTCTTGAATGGTGGCATGCTCCAACAAGTCGATACGCCGCAAAATCTCTACAGTCATCCCAAAAATGTTTTCGTGGCCGGCTTCATTGGCAGTCCGGCAATGAACTTTTTCGAGGGGACATTGCGACGAGATGGCGAAACTCTCTCCGCCAGTACCTCCTCATTCGAACTACCCATATCAATTCGGCGATCGCGGCCGTGTCAAGGCTACGTCAATAGTGCCGTCATCATTGGTATTCGCCCTGAAAACATCTACGATCCCAAATGCATTCCTCCCGGCATTCGCACTATCCCTATCGAAGCGACAGTGACTGTTATAGAACAGATGGGCAGCGAAATTGTGGCCTATCTCGTCACCCCGGATGGCGTTGACTTTGTCGCCCGCGTCGATCGCCGCTCGGCCATTCAAGTAGGCCAAACTATACGACTCGCGATGGATAGCGAACAGTTTCACTTCTTCGATCGGCAAACAGAATATGCTTTAGCCTAGTCGAAAGTTTTAATAATAAGGCCTACCCTGTCAGTTTCATTGTAATAAAGCGGGTTAATGGGTTCGCTTAAATCAGATTTTGCTATGGAAATAAACACTTGAATCAGAATTGGGGGCCTTGCTCCGGTCCCATGTTCCAGCTGACTTTGACAACCTCGTCAGCTGTATCGATCGCGTCGGATCAAGCCTCAAGTTTATATATTCCAGTTACTAACTTTCCTCCGGCGCCCCAAACCAAGATTGATAAATCTCATCATAGCTCCCGTTCTCTCGGAGCTTGAGTAATGCCCGATTAATGTCTTCTTGATAAATACTATTTTCCTGCAAAACGACTCCATAGCTCTGGAGTTGAAAAGGTTGACCGACAACCTGCACTTGCCCCGCTCCCTTATGTAGAACGTAATTCTGTAAAACAGGGGCATCATAAACCACAGCCTCAACCTCTCCCTCAACTAGAGCCCTATAGGCTCTTTCAATAATCTCAAATGCAGTGATGTCTATTGTTGAAGTTTTTTCTAAATAAGCCTCAGCGGTACTCCCTCTCACCGTTTACAAAGTCGCATTCAAGGACCTAAAGATTTAGCCGGCAGACGTGTGGCAAC
>JBCBVC010000025.1:0-37131 GCA_039817845.1 Cyanobacteria bacterium J06642_2 | reverse complement strand
TGGGCAGGCCTTCGGTATAGGACTCATCGAGGAGCTCCCCGTTGATATAGACTCCTTCATTCAGGCGAATTTCGATGCGATCGCCCGGAACGCCGATTAAACGTTTGATGTAAGCGTCTTTCCGCTCGGTGCGCGGCGGATAAAAGACGACGATGTCGCCGCGCTGCGGCTCGCCAAATCGATAGCTAATCTTTTCCACCACCAGGCGATCGCCCACGGCCAACGTCGGCACCATCGACTCAGTGGGAATCCAGCGGGCTTCGGCAATAAATGTACGAATGCCGAAAGCGAGCACCAACGCAAACGCCACCGTCATGATGTTTTCGCGCTGATGCCACAACCAGCCTTTGTCGCCAGTCCCAGCGAGACGATCGGACGGAGGGAGCGCGCCGTTCTTAGAACTCGCGTCAGCCGCTAGCGCTTTAGAGTCCGCATCAGATTGGGACGAAGGACGGTTTTCAGGCTGCATGAATAGCTCAATGAGATGACGGGCTCGGATAACGCAGAGCTATCCTCAGGTCAATATATATTATCAAAGCTGTCTCGCCCGCCAGCTTGCTAGCTGAAAACAGCAGCGCCTTCATCAGTAGCTCTGCCAAACCGCATCGAGCCACTGATTGATGCCAGCGTCAATCGGGCCGAGGGATTTATCAAAATGATTGACAATAACGCTAAATGCTAGGGTTCGACCGCTACGACAGGTGATGACGCCCGAAAGCGATCGCACGCCCGTGATAAATCCTGTTTTGCCACGCACAGCACCGTTCGGTCGACGCTGACTATTGCGCACTTCCAGCGTGTTGCGATAGGCCGTCCACCAAGACTGTTGGCTGATGCGGTGCAGGACGTCGGTCATGCCCTTCGGCGTCACTAAGTTGCGTCGCGAGAGACCACTACCGTCTTCAAGCCGAAAACCGCGCAGGTCTACTCCTAGCGATTTCAGCCACTCTTCTTCCATGTCAATGGCTTCCGACCACGACGGTACGGGACGGCTGCCCGCGCGGGTCTGACTGGCTAGTAGTAGCAGACCGTCCGCATACAGATTGAAGCTAGTGTCGTGCACGTGCCGGATGATGTCGATCGCGCGCGGGGAATCCTGCTGCCACAACACCGTGCTGGCTGCGACCGGAGTCGTTTGTTGTTCTAATCGATTCACGGTAACGCCCGCTGCCGCTAGCCGAGCCTGCAAGAGCTGTAGCAAGGCATCTGGAGGGTCGGGCAGCGAGCCATAGATGGGAAAATCTCCACCGGCTGGAATCGTGCCGCGTACCCAACGGCGATTGTCTCCAGGCACGCCGAAGATGTAGCCGTTATCTCCCGAACCTGCAGCTCCCGTCCGCATTTGGTTTTGGAAACTCAGCCAAGCGAGATTGGGCTGGATACCCACGATTGCTGCTGCTTGTCCCACACCGGCCGGCCGAAACGTGAGTTTGTAGAGATTGTCGTTGATGTTGAGGGCGCTGACGGGAGCGCCAAAATAGTTGCCGAAATCGTCGTACGTCCACGACCAAGGAATGGGTTCAACAGGTAACGCGCTAATATCGGCAACGAGGCGCTCGATCTGGGTAATCCCAGCCGAGCGGATGGCCTGCGTCATACCTGCCAAAAGCTGGTCGGTGGAGGGGTTGCCCTCGATTTGGGGACTGCCCAATGTCGGATCGCCCGCTCCCACGATCGCCACCACGTTAGCTTTGCCGCCATTGGTTGCTTCCGGCAAGACAAGTCGAGTTTGCCAGCGGCGATCGAAGCCAAACTGACTGGTGGCAAAAGCCGTCGCCAAGATCTTCATCGTGCTGGCAGGCACCATACTCTGGTTACCGCCTTCCGAAGCGAGGATCTCCCCGGTCGATAGATCGCGCAGCAGAAATACTGCGGTTGCGGGTTCCATGCCCGACTGCTGCTTGAGGGTTTGAAACGCTTGCTGTACCGTCGGCTGCGATCGCGCCGGTTGCCCTCCAGCCCACGACACCAGCAACGCAGCCAGCATCCCGACGGCGACTCTTCGTTTCATTCCTTACCTCTACCAGGGCGGCTCGGTAGCTATTCTACTGGGCCTTACTTCAGCAGCCACTCGAAATGCTGCGGTAGCAGGTTATTCAAATCATAGTTCTGCAAAATGGTTTCGCGGGCTTTGGCGCGAATGTCGGCCATGCGATCCGGATGGTCGAGCACTTCTTCGACGCGATCGGCGATATCTGAGGGAGAGAAGAAATCTACCAACAATCCATTTTTGCCGTCTTCAATCATTTCCAGAACCGGAGCCGTGTTCGATGCCACCACCACGCATCCCATCGACAAGGCTTCCATCATCGACCACGACAGCACGAAAGGTCGCGTCAGGTAAACGTGAACAGAAGACGAGCGCATCACCTTGCGATAGTCGGCGTAGGGCAGCGGCCCGGTGAAGTGAACCCGCGACATGTCCAGCGGCACTCTCTCCAGCATCACTTGCTTGTAAGTTTTGCCATCCGGTAGCTGCTTGCCGTAGGCCACCCGATCCTCGCCCACGATCGCTACGTGAACGTTCGGTCGTCGCTCCAGCAAGATCCCGATCGTCTCAATGAACTGGGGAAAGCCGCGATAGGGTTCCATGCCGCGGGCGACGTACGTAACCAATTCGTCCACGTGGGACAAATCCAGATTTTGGTCGGGCAGCACCAGTTTGGCTCCTGGTTCCGGACTGAAATAGTCGGTGTCGATGCCGTCGTGACGGACAGAAATTTTGTCGTGGAATTCTTTGGGGAATTGCTCGCGTTGCCAGAGCGTGGGAGACAAGCCGCGATCGCAACTGTAAAGGTCAATGAGTATAGGTGCATTTTTAATTCTGATACGGGCTTCGTCGTCCAGATTGAGCGGAGAGGCTGGATCGAAATCGGCATCAGAGCCGTGAGCGCGGTAGAACCACTCGAAATAGCAGTTAAGGCGGGCGTTGGGCACGACGTCTTTCATAAACATGGTGGAGCCCCAGCCGGAATGACCGCAGACTATGTCTGGGACAAATCCTTGCGATCGCAGTTTTTGCATCATCCGTACGACGCCTTGGCCGTGCAGCACGGCATTCTCCAAGTTGCGTACGTAGTGATGGGTCTCCGGCCGCGCTTCGCGATCGACTTCGTAGAGAACCTTGTGCACGCCCGCGAGTTGGCCTTCCTTGCGCGTGGTGCCGAACACGACTGTATTGTTCTTGTCCTTGGCGAGAATGCTGGCAGGGGTACGGAACTGGGCCGGGAAATTTTGGTGAAGAAAAAGAATGCGCATGGCAAGTCGTCCGGAAGGCGGGCATTCATAGCATTATGCAAGCCATGCTACTGCGTCTCTACGATCGCGATCGCCATCGGGGTGTGACATCAAGCGAGATGGCAATTCCGACCCCAGCTAGACCGCTCCCATCAATCTTCCAAATACCCCAAATCACGCAGGCGTTGTTGCACTTCCGGATCGTCAAAATTGGCAGCCCGATCGCCCATATTGATATCCGAACCGGCCATCCCGGCAAACGCTTCTAAACAGTCCTGCAATACCTCGACGTTCTCCGGCAGAATGCTGCTGAGGTTGAGATTCTCCTGCGGGTCGCTTTGGCAATCGTAGAGCTCGATCGCGCTGTCACCCGTTTCAATCAACTTGTGATCGCCAATCCACACGGCCCGCCTCGGCACGTCAACATTGCGCTCTCGCACCAGTTCCGGCTGGCGTTTCATCAACAAATTCACCGCATTCTGAGGCGGAATCGCTTCCGAAAATACGGGAGGGCGATCCCCTTCCAAATCTCGGGTCAGGCTCCACTCGCACTCCTCCGCTTCAGCTAACCCCGCCGCCTCTAACACGGTGTGGAACAACCGTCGGGTAGAAATAACGCGGGATTCTGTCGTGCCGCGCGGCAGGCGATCGCTAGGGTCGCGCACGATCAAGGGCACGCGCACCAGCTCGTTATAGAGGGAGAGAAAATGACCGACAAAATTCTTTTCGCCTAAATGTTCGCCGTGGTCCGAGCAGACAATCACCAGCGTATTGTCCAGATTGCCAGACTGAGTCAGCGCATCCAGGAACTCCCCAACCTGTTCGTCTTGCCGCGCAACCTCGGCATCGTACATGCCGTCAAGAGTTGCTTTTTGGCGATCGTCCAGAGCCCCTGCCAGCGGAGCCAACCAGCCGTAAATATCGCTGTTGAACCGACGCAAGAAATGCTGCGCTCGCTTATCTGCCAGAACGTGGGGAGCGAAGCGTTCCACGAAACGACGCGGCGGATGATAGGGCATATGCGTCCCCATCAGGTTGATAAAGGTAAAGATCGGCTGACCGAGCTCGGTCCCTTGGCGATCGCGCAGCAGTCGGGCCGCATCTGACAGTGATTTAGCGGTATTGCCTTTAAAGCTGAGAGCAGTTTGCCAAATCGGCACCATCAACGGACTGAACGATAGCGCCAACAATGCTTCCGAGCGGGCAAACGCATCTTGAATGCGACTCAAACCGCTAGCAATTAATTTTTTGAAACCTTGACGATAGCGATCGAGCCAGTTGGACGGGACCCCTGCTTGATTAGGGCGGGAGGTCAGCAGACCGCTGTAATTCAGAAAGCTGTAAAAACCGCGTCGCAATCCATTGTCAATGACGCCGACCAAGGGATTGTTGCAAAATCCTGCCGTGTAATAGCCCCCGGCACTCAACCGTTCCGCCAGCGTCGGCACGTCGGGACGCAGGGTCGAGTAGGACTGCAACAGGCCGTGCGAGGAAGGATACAGTCCCGTAAACATAGACGCGTGGGATGGAATGGTCCACTGAGCCGCCGATACGGCTCCTTCAAACAGCGTCGCATCGCACGCAAACGCGTCCAAATGCGGCGAAGTGGGCTGTTCGTAGCCGTAGCAAGACAAGCGATCCGCCCGCTGCGTATCGAGAACCAAGAAAACAATATCGGGGCGCTGCGTCATGCCAACTCCTCTGTCGGCGCAATCGAAACTTCAGGTTGCATCAACGTTACCTCAGCACGGATTCACATGTAGTCGTACATCTCACCCTGCCGCCAACTGTTTGTACATGACGTGTGCATCGACAAAGCCGTGCAGAGGATGGCGAAAGGCACCAGGCAGCGTCCCCACAATCGCGAATCCGTGTTTTTGCCACAGTCGCACGGCAACGTCATTGGTCGCGACGACGCAATTAAACTGCATCGCCCGAAATCCCAACTGCAAGGCGACGGCTTGAGAATGCTCGCACATGCGCGAGGCGATACCCTGTCCCCTGGCGCGAGCGCTCACCACGTACCTGCAATTACACACGTGTGCGCCCGGACCCGTTTGGTTGGGTTTAATGTAGTACGTCCCGAGCATAGCGTCGGCTTCGTCAACCGCAACGAAGGCTTGCCACGGTCGGCCAATCCAGATTTCCCGCGCTGCCATTTCGTCCAGATCGGGCGGTAACGCATACGTCTCTCCGGCTCGTAACACGGGAGCGAGCATCTCCCAGACTGCGGACCAATCTTCTGCGGCAAATTCCCGGATGTTGCACATTCGCGATCCAGCCATAGAAGTGCAATCTCCATAAGTCATCCACCACCTAATACGTGCAGCATTCTTTCAGAACTAACCGACGATCGGCTTACGCGGGCGCTCTATGCTTCGCTGCTGGCATGACGGTCGGAGCGTAACTGTTTGCCGATCGCGATAACGCGATCGGCGATGCGGCGGGACGCACCGGCTTCGCCCATGCGTTGTCGTCCATTGCGTTGCCAAAGCTCGGGACACGGGCGCTCGATCGCTTGTTGCACCTGGGCGGCGGCGGCGGCTGAACCTTCAGGTACGTAATAGACACTGCTGCCGAGATGAGTGGATTGAGAAGCAGCAAATGCGGGAACAAATTGAGGCCCAGTACCGGGAATCGTGATAGCGGGTTTGCCCAAGCCAATGCATTGTTCGGTCGCCGTGCCCGTCATCGCGATCGCGACATCGGCGCGGTGCAGACAGCTACCGAAGTGGCCGCGAATCAGGGCGATGGGTCGAGACAAAGACTGTTGTACTTTCTGTAAAACATCCAGATCGAGGCCGGGGGCGATCGCGGCAAAGCAAGCATAATCTTGCGGTAGATGGCGAACAACGTCCACCAGTCTTTCCCAATTGCGATACGCTTCCGGCACGCGCGAGCCCGGCAGCACGAGCACGGCAGGAGTATTGGCGGGAATAGCCGCAATCGGCGCGGTGGGTGCCAGATCATCCATCATGGGATTGCCGAAATCGCAGACTGGCAGTTGGAAACGCTCCAAATTTTTAGCCGTAAGCGAATCGCGCGGGAAAATAGCGCGACAGCGATCGCGACTCATCATCCAGCGCTCCCAAGGAAAATAAGGCGTGGGCGGAGCCAGCGGGAGGAAGCGCTCCAGCCAACGTCGAAACGGGTGATGGGACTGATGCTCGTCCCGCAGATAGTAATCCGATTTCGCAGTACCGACATAGGCATAGGGAGCGCCGCTCAGCCACGCCATCGCCAGTACAACAATATCGCCCACAGCAAGGACGATGTCGGCTTGCTGGCCTCGCTGCTTGATAGCGCGCATTTGCTGCCACGTCAGCCAACCCAAGCCACCCCATACGTCACGCCAAAATTGCCGCCAGTCCATGTAAACAAAACCGCCCGAAGGCATGGTTTTGGCAGGAGCGACGAGTTCGATACCGAGTTTGGCGTAAGCGTGCCCTTCCCCCACTACCGCGATCGCTTCGAGGTCAGCCCCCAACTGCAACAGTTCGGCAGCGATGCTGCAAGCGATCGCGTCTTCGCCGTGGCCGTTGCTCACGATCAAAATGCGAGGATGACGCGGAGCAGATAACCCAAGAGCCACGGCAGCAGCAGTGAAAACGGCGTGCCCCCACTGTAGTCGCAGAATTGTTCCGAGCGGGGCTTCTCCCAGTATTCTGAAGAGCGATCCCATGGGAAGGCTCGAACATGTCAGCGCAAATTACATTCGGCACCGACGGCTGGCGCGGTTTAATCGGGCGCGATTTCACGTTTGCCAACGTGCGGCGCGTGACGCAAGCCATTTCCAGCTATCTGGACACCACCTACAATCGCTCTCGGCCCGTCCTGGTCGGTTACGACACGCGCTTTTTGGCCGACGAGTTTGCTCGCCACGCTGCTGCCATCCTTGCATCTGAAGGATGGGCGACCTATATGAGCGATCGCGACTGTCCTACACCAGCCATTGCCTTTGCCGCTCGCGAGCGCGATACCGCTGGCGCGCTCATGTTTACCGCCAGTCATAACCCGCCAGAGTATTGCGGTATCAAGTACATCCCTGACTACGCTGGCCCAGCGACAACGGATATCACCAATACGATTGTGGCAGCGATCCCCGGCGTTGCACCTGAGCGCGTGGAGAGCGAGACTCTCGTCTTGTCATTCAATCCGCAACCAGACTACCTAGAGTTTATCTACAGTCAACTTGACCTGGATTGCCTGCGAGCCGCGCGCCTACCAGTCGTTTATGACGCTCTCTACAGCACGTCTAGAGGATATCTTGATGCTGCCCTGCATCATTGCGGCTGCCAAGTTGACGTCCTGCACGACTGGCGCGACGTTCTCTTTGGGGGTGGGATGCCCGAGCCCAAGCCCGCGCAACTACAAGCGGCGATCGCCCGCATTCGGAAAACAGGAGCGCAGTTAGGTATGGCTACCGACGGCGATAGCGATCGCTATTGCGTGTTGGATGAGACCGGCCGCGCGATCGAGCCCAATGTCGTGATGTTAATGCTGGCCCGTTACTTGGTCGAGACTCGAGGCTACAAGGGAGCAATTGTGAAGACCGTAGCGACGACGCAGTTGCTCGATCGCCTGGCCGCTCAATTGGGCGTCGACATCATCGAAACTCCAGTAGGGTTCAAATACATCGGCCACCAGATGCGGCAAACCCCCGCCCTCATTGGCGGCGAAGAGTCAGGAGGCTTGAGCATTTTCGGCCACATTCCTGAAAAAGACGGCGTATTAGCCAATCTCCTCGTCGCCGAAATGATGGCGAGAACTGGTAAGCCATTAAGCGTATTGGCGAAAGACGCGATCGCTGCTGTGGAAGGCCCCTTATTCAATCACCGCACCGACCTTCGCCTCACCCCCGCTCGCAAGACTGCAGTCATGGAGGCTTTTCGTCACGAGCCGCCTGCATCAGTCGCTGGGATTCCCGTCCGTTCTATCGGCACCAAAGACGGTATCAAGCTGTATCTCGACGGAGGGGCGTGGATTTTGTTGCGACCCTCCGGCACGGAGCCATTGATCCGATTGTACGTAGAGGCTCCAGCTCTAGACTCTCAGCAGGCAATCGTCAAGGTTATGAAAGCACACATTGCCGCAGTCTCGCCCTAAGAAACGCATCGAGAGATTGCGAACCGTTGAGAACGGCAACTGAAGGAGTCAACCCTAGCTCGATCCTAGGAAATGCCTTTTACGCTAGCCGTACTAGAGGGACGAGTACTATGGCTGATGTATGGCAAGGGTTGCGCATCATTTGTGGCATAAGCTTTTCGATCTGGTTGATAAGTGCTGCCCTATGGCACGTATTAGCCGTTATCTTGCGGGCTTTGAGGATAGCTCGGCAGATGCATCGAATTCCTTGCAGTCGCTGCGCCTATTTCACGGGAGAGTACCGCCTAAAATGCACAGTTTGTCCTCACATTGCTTTATCCGAAGAAGCCATTGGCTGTCACGACTACCATCCCCGTCACAGATAGATATTGCAATAAATGCAAGCGGGTAAAAGCGGCGATCGCCATTCGAGCCTATTCAGCAGGCAATGCACTGTTTGCGAGACGAACCGTTTTAAGAAATGAACTTGCCAGCCAGGGGTGCTGAAATCGCTTCATTGAGCTTGGATTTACCCAAACGCTGTTCCAATAAATCGATCACTTCACGTCCGAAGTCGTTGGGATTGTTATCCCAAGCTTGCAGACAGATTTCGCCGAAAAAGCTTCCCATCGGCTCGGGATTCCACAACAGTTTGCGCGCCGTCCACGGCATCATACTCATGGGGTCGTAGCCGGGTTTGAGAACGCCTTTTTTCAAGGCGTAATGTTCCAAATGGGTGTGAGGCTGCAAGCCGATAAAGAAAATCGCCGGTTCGACTTTGTCTCGACCGAATATTGCCTCTAACTCGCGATGATAGCGAACGGTCTGTCGAATCGTGTCTTCGCGTTCGTCAATGACATTAAATGAATAATTAACCGAAATAATATCGTCATACCCAGCTTCTTTGAGATAGCGGCAGCTCTCTAACACCGTGCGCAAGTTGTAGCCCATCCGCATTTTCCTGACTAGCTCCTGAGAGCCACTGGTAATACCAATCTCAAAATAGTTCATGCCCGTTTTCACCATCAAATCGGCGAGTTCGGGATTGAGATTGTCAGCTCGAATATAGGCAGCCCAATGGATATCAGTCATGCCTGCATCAAGGATTTTTTGAAGCAGCTCGATTGCGTCATTAATATATCGGCGGGCTGGAATAAACTGCGCGTCAGTAAACCAGAAATTCCGCATGCCGCGATTGTAAAGCTGCTTCATCTCTCGTACGACTTCATCGGCAGGGTTGACGCGAACTTTCTTACCTTCGATGACGGTATAAATGCAGTAGCAACAGTTATGCGGGCAACCTCGTTTTGTCTGAACGCCAATATAAAAGTCACCGCCATCTAAGTAATAGCGAAACTCGGGCCAAATAGATTCAATGTAGTCGTAATTGCAAGCCGTCTTTTCAATTTCATTAGGTTTCTCGTGCACCATATCGAGACGCGGCTGCTCGCGTCCGACCACATAGCAGCGCTCGTCAGAAATATCCTGACCGCTCAACAGTTTGGCCAGTAGAGATTCTCCTTCACCTACCGAGACCAAAGTGTCTTCGGGCAAATAATCTTGCAACTGTTCGTAGAAAACGCTGACAGCCCCACCGCCCAAAACACAAGCTGCATTCGGATGGTATTTCCGAGCGCGATCGCTACCTTGCCGCACCAAATCTTTGTTACGCCACAGCTCGCCATAATAAGCAGATACTAGCTTGAGGCTCCCCCACGCACTGCGGATTTTCTTAAATGGATTTTTCGCGTAATAAAACTCAAAGGCGTTTTGCAAAGGATTGCCTGCGCGGCCGTTGACGGGAGCGTAAACCTGCATGTCCCGCCAAGAGTAAACCAGCAAATCGGGTTGAAACTCATCGATTGCCTCAAACAATTTCCGCCTGAAATCAAGTGGTGGAAACGTACCCATGTCGAAGATACGCTGATTGACCTCGGGAAATTGCTTGTGAATGAAGTCCGAGAGATAGACAACCCCAATAGGGAAAATAGGGTTGCAGGGAAGGCGCACGTAAAGAATGTTATGGAAGCGCATGGCCGTAAGAAAGAGTTGAAACTGCTTAGGGCAGAACGCATGTGCCTGCCGATGCGCAATTCAATCGTGAGAGTTTGTAATCTATCTTCACATTAGCACCGTAAAGCTGAGGTTTGGGTCAATCCAGTTTGAAAGGGTAATCTGTAAGTGTGGGCAATTTAGACATGCAAGCTGCGAGATCGGTTTCACACCGAAAGCCTCACCGTTGTCAACCAACCTCCTGCATGACGTTTCTCTCTCTTCCTGCCGAAGAACTACGCCAGACCGTACTGAGCTGGCTGGAAGAGAATGTCCCCCCCTCGCGCCTACGCCATATTCTCAGCGTCGAACAATATTCCCGCGAACTGGCTCGGCATTACGGCTTGGATGTCGAGAGGGCTGCTTGGTCTGGATTCTTGCACGACCTGGCTAAATATTTCTCCGATGACGAGATTCTGGCCACGATGCGGGGAGAAGCTGACTTCAATCCCGATCCCGTCGATACAGCTCATCCTCATTTGCTTCATGCCGATGCTGGAGCCATAGTCGCGCGGGATCGTTTTGATATTAACGATCGCGAATGTTTGGATGCCATTCGCAATCACACGCTGGGGCGACCGGGCATGAGCGACCTCAGTTGTGTGGTTTTCTTGGCTGATGCGTTAGAACCGTATCGAGGCAAGTCTGCCGAACTGCAACGTTTGCGTCGACTAGCGCAAACCCATCTTTACGATGCCGTCGCACAAGTCTGTAACTATTCCCTCTCGTATCTCATAGCTAAAAATCGACTCATTCATCCCCGCGCGATTTTGACGCGCAACTGGTTCATCCGTAATCGCGATCGCTCACCCCTCGTTCTGGAGAATGCCACTTGCTAAACTCTGCTAGCAACAACATTGCTACCCCCCCTGTCCTCAATTCTGATGCGGCTCCTCAGCCCGTCGATGCCAGCTATACACTCGCACTTGCGGCCGTGGAAGCTGCAGACGATCGCAAAGCTGGAGACATCGCTTGGCTGCACGTTGAAGGCGTTTCGATCCTGTCCGACTATTTCATTATCGTGACTGGATATTCCATCACTCAAGTCCGTGCCATAGCTACCGCAATTGAGGACAGTATTGAAGAGAGATTTCAGCGACTGCCTCGTCAGATAGAAGGTCGACAGACTGGGACTTGGATTTTGATGGATTACGAAGATACCATCGTCCACATCATGCTGGAATCAGAGCGAGAATTTTATAACCTCGAAGCATTTTGGGGACACGCACCTCGCATCCCATTTCCACCTTCCTCGGATTCTGAGTCACACCACGCCAATGCTCCATCGACTCCCAACAATTTATGCTAAAAATTCCGATTGGGGATCGCTATATCGCAGCAAAATGTAACGATCCCGCCACTTGATGTAAACTTTCGCTGCAAAACCCGGGATTAACTTTATCCAAGGCTAAGCTGAGCGTACTTTAATCAGGAGGTATCGCTCATGCAGGTTGGCGACCGGGTGCGAGTTAAATCCTCGGTGGTGGTTTTTCATCATCCCGAACATCGCAACGAACCGTTCGATTTGAACGGTATGGAAGGCGAATTAAAATCTATTTTGGTCGACTGGAATGGGAAAGCAGTAGGTACAAACTATCCATTTCAGGTGCAGTTTGGCAGTCACTTTAAAGCTCATTTACGCGATAATGAAATCGAGCTAACTAACTGATTAATAGATTGCGAAATAAACGCTCGCCCGTTGATGCCATTACCATTCCTTTTCTACTTGGGCGAGCGTAATTCCTCCCAGCGTCCACTCCAGCGCACCGAGATGTCGGGTTTGCCACACAGGCTGACGCGAGTCGCTCTTGCTCTTGAACGACTCAGATAAAGTACTCATAACTTGTCCGCTGACGAGCCCACTCCGAATATCTAAAGTATTAACGAGAGACTCACTTAAGTCGCCGCCGTTCCACCACAGCCAATCAATCGGTGGCGTTAGGAAAATTGAATCAAGTAACTTTTGCTGTTGTGACACGGACACACTCCCCAAAAGGAGCCATCGAATGTTGCCGACGCTGAGCTGGAGCACCATGGGTTCTGTTTGCAGAACTTGCAACTGCATATCGCCCTCTCGCCAGAGAATATCGCCCGCTTGGGGGTGACTTAAAACAGTATTGCCAGTTGTCAATGCCCCTACTGCTTCGGCATAGTCGCTGGCAATCGTTTGGCGATCGCCACTCCAAAATTGGCGGACGGGAACAGTTGCAATAAGTTCGTCCCATCCCCCATTGGTGCGACCGTCTGGAGTAAGAGCAATGGCGTGCTGAACCTGGCGAATGCCTTCTGACTGTAGAAAAGGCAGCACCGCATGCTGCACCGTATCTGCCGAGCCGCTGTTAACGAGGGTGATCGCGCGGCGAGTCCGGATTGCCAGCACAGGAGCATCTAAGGTCGCAAACGCGAGCATGCTAATTTTTGGCCCTGGCCACAGTAGCGAAAGGACAAGGGCACCGATTACAAGACCTATTGCCCACCGACGACTCTGCACTGGCCAACGTAGTTGCAAAGTGGGTTGAATCGTGGAGGTTCGCCAGACCCACAGGCTTAACAATAGATAGAGTCCCACACATTGTCCGAATGATACGGTCCCTGCATGTAACGCTGCGCCGGGCAAACTCGCAATCCACGTCACGCCGTTAGCAAGAGCGACAAGCGGCACGTAGAGAAGTTTAGCCGCTAGGGCTCCCACAGCAGGAGAAATCGCACAAAGTAGACAGCTAACGAATCCCATCACAGTCAGCGGTATGACCAAGGGCAGGGCCAGACAGTTGGCTAATAAGCTGTAGGTGGGAACCTTGCCAAAAGTCAGCAGTTGCAGGGGTAGCGTCCAGATAGAGGCAGCGAGGGGAACGGCGATCGCTCTGGCCCAGTTGGTTGGCATCCACGTCAGGGTGGCCTCAATGGGTTTAGTACTGACCAGTAATCCTAAAGTTGCTGTCGCGCTCAGTCGAAATCCAATATTGTCGATCCACAAAGGTTGCCAGATCAGCAGCAAGACTACGACAACGAGCAGGACGCCCGAGGGATTGAGACGGATACCCTGCCGACCGCCGTGGTGGATCTCACTCCAGCTCTGTGCCAATACAGCAGCACCGCCCATGAGAGCAGCGCGTAAGATTGACGGACTTCCTCCAGTCAAAATGACGTATCCAGCTAAACAAGCCAAAATCGAGGCCGCTCGACGGCGGGGAGAGAACCAGCTCGTCAGTCGGCTTGAGATATCCATCAACACGACGACGTGAAACCCCGACGCGGCCATCACGTGGGCTAGTCCCGCCGTCCGAAACGAGGCCTGCAGGTCAAAAGGCACTTGACTGGCGGAGGCACCGAGAACGAGGGCACTCAGCAACTCGCCAGCGCGATCGCCCAGCCCTTGCAATAGGCCGCGGCGAATTCGTTGGCGCAGCACCCAGCCACCCCAAGTTGTTTCAGCATTGACAACCTCTAGTTCTCGAACACTCATGCCCGCAAAACAGCCTTGCTGAGCGAGGAATCTACGAAAGCTGAAGCTGCCGGGATTTTCCGCTGAATTGGGTCGATACAGAAAACCGTGTAATGAAACGCTTTGGCCGGGATGCAGAGCTACTGGAATAGCCTCGGCATCAAACGTAGCGTAGAGCTTGCCCGAGATATCGCGTTCCGCTAGGTCTGGAGTTGAATAGGTTTCGGCCTCAACCCACACTTGCATCCGTCCTGATGGTCTCAACTTCGGTACGGAAGCAATGCGAGCCATCGTCGTGGCCGACGACTGCGGCGCCTGCTGGCTGATATCCGACGGTAATGGTGTCGGCATGCGCCAGCCCAAATATCCCCAGGCCAGTAGGGCAATACATCCGGTAACGAACCACGTGGTCGCAATTCTGCGATCTCGCCGTCCGATAACCATACCAACAGCAGCTAGTGGAAGTAACCACCAAGCAGGAAGCTGGAGCGACCTGACTAACAGTCCGACAATCCAGCCGAAGCCAATCCAATAGGTTTGCGCCACGGCACTGCCTCAAAGACTGCCCGGCAGAGCCTGAAGTTGCTGTCTCAAATTTCGTTGAGGATCGATGCGGACGCCGCGTCCGTCTAGTGGAAAGCCCGGCCCCCAGCCCAGCCAGACGGCATCATTTACCAGTTTTATTAAACTTTGCGGGTTCCAGGTCAGCCATAAAGTCGGCCGATCGGGGATGACCGTGCGGTCGGCATCCGGCTGCATGGCAGCCAGTGCCGCCAGGATTTGCCGATCGCCTTTCACCTCTCCGGCGGCTGTCCACAGAGTTAATTCAAATTGCTGGCGTTTGCCCCACAGATATATTGAACAAGCCGCGATCGCGGCTTGTTCGAAGTCAGCTGCTTGCCACCCCCGCGAGCCGTCAATTGCGATCGCGAGCGGCTGTTTGCCTGCTGTTGCTTCCAGCTCGCGCGATCGCAATTCGCCATATTTGGCACTGCTACGCCAGTGGACTAGTCGTAAAGCATCCCCCCGACGATAGGGACGTAGCGATCTCGTTTCTCCGTAAGCAGCATCCTGGTAGCTAGAACGATGTTGCAGGTGGGATGATTCCGCTCGACCTGCCATAGTCGTCAAAATCGGGCACGTCACCAGTGGCACAACTTGGGGATAGGCAATGACCTCCCCCATCACCGGAACCCAGCGACGGTACCACCACAACCCCAGCGGCGCTCCCGTACGGATCCACCAGCCCGACCAACGATAAAGGCCTCGTTCTCGAGCGCGCGCCTTCAGATTCAATACTTGCAGTTCTCGTGCATTCAACGCAGCGATCGCGGCTTGCGTCTCCAGTTCTACAGCTGTCGGCACGTCCGGCCATACCTTAAATAAACGGAGATCTCGATCGCCTTGGTTGCTTAGATCTGCTGTCAGATCGAATCCACTGCCAGCACTACAGGGCGCGAGGGGACGCGGCCGCACGTTAAGGTCGCGAGTGCCGGAACGCACCAACAAAGCCGCGATCGCCAACAAGGCCCAACATAGGCCACTCATAACGAACAACCAGCCTGAGAGCGTATTCGTCCCGGCCAGGAAACAAAAGACACCGACGCCGACTAGTACCCAACCAGAGACAGATGGAACTAAACTGCGTCGTTCCCACTCCAGCCGCCAGCGTTTCACGAGATAGCTTTCATATTAGGAGTACGGAAATAAAGTTTCGGCTCAGTTAGAGCCTAGTCTGCTAAACGATTGCTCGGCAGGGCAAGGGATCTCCAACATAGTGCCACCATACCCAAAGCCATAGCTAATTTAAGGCTTTCCAAGCCCCAGTATGCTCCCTGCAAAAGCATCATGTCCGGGGAAAAGGGGAAAAGAGGTGGACTCGTTACGGCAGACAACACAGACAGATTCAAGCTCAATCCGCTCATTTGTGGCGCCAATAAATAAGTGTCGATCCAAGCAATGGCCAGTAAAGAACCAGCCAATCCCAAACTTAGACGAGCCAACCAGCCCTGCAAGGCTCGCTGTTTCCAGGCAGCCAGCGCACCTACTACCGCAACTGCTGCGGCAAAAAGTTCGCAGCGGTTAAACGCTGAGAAAAACCGATAGCCAACTACTGCAAATTCAGGTTGCTCGGTCATACCTGATGCAGCCATGGTCGGCATCATAACCCCGTCAACGATCGTGCAAGCTCCCAACCACAGCAATAGCGTCGTCACGATCGCCGTAAAACCGACTGAAAACCTACGCGTGTTTCCCAAGGAATAGTCGTTCATGGAAGGTGATCTCTTTCTCTGCCGATTCAAGCTTATCGAGGTTGTTCAATCTCGCCAAGCAAGGCTTGAAGACATGTGTCACAGCATCACAGAACGCAACAAACACAGCAACTAGCTACTTGAGCTTAGCTCGTAGACTATTGCATCCGAGGGGCTGAAAAAATGCCGTCCAGACCTAGCAGCACTTAAAGTTCACGTGGTATACTCATTAGCCTGTGTCTCGTCCCCCTTACTGAAGTCATGCACGCGCAAGAAATCCTCCGCTCGATCGAAGCGGAGCAGCTCAAATCCGATCTTCCTGATATTTACGTGGGAGACACCGTTCGCATTGGCGTGCGCATCCGCGAGGGTAGCAAGGAACGGGTTCAGCCTTACGAAGGCACCGTAATTGCCAAACGCAATTCTGGCATTAATTCCACCATCACCGTCCGCAAAATTTTTCAGGGCATTGGTGTCGAACGCGTCTTGTTATTACATTCGCCTCGGATCGAATCGGTCAAAATCATGCGGCGCGGCAAGGTTCGTCGCGCGAAGTTGTATTACCTACGCGATCGCGTAGGTAAGGCCACTCGCATCAAGCAGCGGTTCGACCGCAAAGTCTGATCGAACGGCCCGGTAGGCTCTCGATCGGGCGGGCATGCAGCTGACGCATCAGTTGACTGGCTCCCCCATCATTTGTCAGACTACAAAGGCTTCTACATTGCTCAATGCGCGCATTTAGAGCAGCACGTGCGTCCTTAGTTCAGTTGGTAGAACGTCGGTCTCCAAAACCGAATGTCGGGGGTTCGAGTCCTCCAGGACGCGCTTCTCATGTTCTGATAGGTTATTGATTTGACAGGCCGGGCAGGATGAGGAGAAATCGCGATCGACAGCGTGACTCAATTGCAGGTGCATTCAATGTCGATCGTTAAAACAGTTGGGAGAGAGCAACAGTTATGGCCAAGAGTGATTCTTCAGGCAAAGACAGCCGTCTCGATCCAGCTAAGCGCGGCAAATCTCAACAAGAGGTCGAAGCCGACTCAGGTGGAGCCTTTGGTTTTTTGCGCAGTACTCGCGACGAACTCGATAAGGTCGTCTGGCCCAGTCGGCAGCAGCTGATCAGCGAGTCGGTAGCGGTGTTTGCGATTGTCGTTGCCTTCGCTGCATTTATCTTCGCGATCGACCGCTTGTTCAGTTGGGTGGCACAGCAAGTTTTTTGATGAGGAAAGTAGCGAACTCAGCTTTTGGCTGACGTTTCTCGAAGCAATGCGTTCTGTCGTACTCGACCTCTGCTAACGGAGTTCGGCGGATGGCTCACCCCAGATGCGAGTTGTGAGATGACATGATGGAAGCGTTGGAAGACGAAGTATTTGAATCTCCCGAATCAGAAGAAGCTAAGATTCCCTTGCGTTGGTATACAGTGCAGGTAGCTTCTGGCTGCGAGAACAAGGTGCGCAGCACGCTCATGCAGCGGGTGACAGCCCTGGACCTTCAAGACAGCATTGTCGAAGTTGCCATTCCCACGCGACCCGGTTTCCGCGTCAGCAAAGATGGCAAGCGTCAGCAATTTGAAGAGAAAATTTTTCCCGGTTATGTTCTAGTCCGGATGGCACTAAACGACGAAGCGTGGCAGGTAGTCAAAAATATGCCTAATGTCATCAACTTCGTCGGTAACGAAGAAAAACGGGCTACTGGCCGCGGTCGCGGTCACGTGACCCCGCGCCCACTTTCTAACGCCGAAGTGCAGCGCATTTTCCGGGCAGTGGAAGTGGAAGAAGCACCTTTGCGCGTAGAAATGGCAGAAGGTGATAAGATTGAAGTTCTGTCCGGTCCTTTCCAAGGATTTCACGGCGAGGTAGTGGAGGTCAGTCCAGAGCGCAGTAAGCTCAAGGCTCTGATCTCTATCTTCGGTCGCGATACGCCCGTGGAACTGGAGTTCAATCAGGTTCAGAAAGAATCCTGATGGCGATCGCCGGGTAGCAGACGGCAAATCGAGGATGAGATTGCCCGCGTTGGCAATGTCAGTCACCCAAAGCCGATTGATACGCGCGATATTTGATAGATCCTCTCAGCTCAGTAAATCCTGCGCGCTTGCGCAGACTACGACCATGCCTAAGAAAAAAGTTGTTGCGCTAATTAAGCTCGCCATTGATGCGGGCAAAGCGAACCCGGCTCCGCCCATTGGTCCTGCTCTGGGTCAACACGGCGTCAACATCATGATGTTCTGCAAGGAATACAACGCCAAAACTGCCGATCAGGTAGGTACGGTAATCCCAGTAGAAATCACGGTGTTCGAGGATCGCAGCTTTACCTTTGTACTTAAGACTCCACCAGCATCGGTGCTGATTAAGAAGGCATTGGGAATCGAGCGTGGTTCGGGTGAGCCTCACAAGGTCAAAGTGGGCGAACTGTCTCAGGAGCAGCTGCGTCAGATTGCCGAGAAGAAACTGCCCGATCTCAACACCAATAATGTCGAAGCAGCTATGCGGATTGTAGCTGGCACCGCCCGTAATATGGGCGTAACAGTTGCGGCCGAGTAGGTTCCCAGTTCTCGTCCGCAATACCGTTTGCATTCATTCACCAACGCCGGGGGAGAGGCATCGCTTCGCTAGCACCCCAAGGAGAATCCGTGACCAAAAAATATTCCAAGCGCATGCGAGGGCTGCTTGAGAAAGTCGAGCCCAAGGCTTACGAACCAGCTGAAGCCCTGACACTGCTGACAGAGACGGCCACAGCTAAATTTCCCGAATCGGCAGAAGTTCACATTCGCTTAGGTATCGATCCAAAGTACGCCGACCAACAGGTCCGCACAACGGTCGTGTTGCCGAAAGGAACTGGACAGCAGATCCGCGTTGCCGTGATTGCTCGGGGCGAAAAAGTCAATGAAGCCCAAGCCGCTGGCGCAGACGTCGTCGGTTCAGAAGACCTGATTGACGAAATTGCCAAGGGTCGTCTGGATTTCGATACTTTGATTGCAACCCCAGACATGATGAAAAGTGTAGCCAAGTTGGGCCGCATTCTGGGGCCGCGCAAGCTCATGCCTTCGCCTAAAGGAGGAACGGTCACGTTCGATCTCGAACAGGCCGTGTCCGAATTTAAGGGAGGTAAGCTCGAATTCCGCGCCGATCGCACGGGCATCGTTCACATCAGTTTTGGCAAAGCTAACTTCCCGGTAGATGATTTATTGACCAACCTGAAAGCGTTTCAGGAGGCAATCGATCGGGCTCGTCCTTCTGGTGCAAAAGGCCGCTACTGGCGATCGATGTACGTTTCTGCCACAATGGGTCCGTCCATTGAAGTGGACATTTCAGCATTGCGGGATATGAAGCCAGAGGAAGCCACCTGACGCTTCGGTTTGTTCGAGTTGGACCAGATGTTATCCAGCTCTACTAGGTATTTGAGAGGACACCTGCCAACCCCCAACCTCGTCACAACTGAATTCACCAGCCGCAGACAGCAGGAGCCACGCGCTTAATCGCCTGCCGAGGTTGGAAAGGGGGAAACAGAGACAATGTTCTCGTGATTCTCAGCTTTTCTAACTGTCTCGGCAAACGTGTCGAGACTTTTTTATGGTCGGTATGTCTTTCATCCAGTGTTTATTGTCGTTCCCAAACTTAAGGAGGTGAGATCGATGGGGAAACAAACAGTCGAGCGGAAATCGGAAATCGTTGAAGCCGTACAAGAGCTGCTCGATCGCAGCCAGATGGTCGTGGTTCTCGATTACAAAGGTTTAACTGTACCCGAGATGAACGATTTGCGCGATCGTCTACGTCCGACGGAGTCGAAATGCATGGTGGTGAAAAATACCCTCATGCGCCGCGCCATTAGCGATCGCGAAGATTGGTTGCCGATGTCGGAGTTTTTGGCTGGCCCTACCGCCTTCATCCTGACTGAGGGTGATGTCGCAGGAGCCGTCAAGGCTTATCAAGCGTTTCTCAAAGATGTCAAAAAGACGGAATTTCGCGGTGCCGTCATGGGCGGTACGGCATTCGATTTCGAGCAAATCAAAGCCGTAGCCGACCTCCCACCCAAAGAAGTGCTCATGGCACAAGTGGCGGGCGGGATCAATGCACTGGCCACTCGTCTGGCTGTGGGGATCAAGGAGATTCCTACATCCGTATTGCGTGGTATCAACGAAGTGCCTTCATCTCTGGGGCGCGCCGTTCAAGCCGTGACCGACCAAAAGAAAGATGCAGCCTAATCGTCGCTCTTTCGCAATTCCCGTACGTGGCGGGCAACTCCCCTTGCTTGCTTAGTAGCAATCCTGTTCGCGTACATCATTCCAACCCATCTCTTTCGTTATTCAGGAGTATCCAACCATGTCTACAACTGTGGAAAAGATTGTTGAAGATCTGAAATCCCTTACTTTGCTGGAAGCTTCCGAGCTCGTCAAGCAAATCGAAGAAGTTTTTGGTGTCAGCGCTGCCGCTCCCGCTGGTGGCATGATGATGGCCGCTCCCGTTGCTGCGCCTGGTGCTGCTGCTCCGGCGGAGGAAGCTGAGGAGAAGACCGAATTCGATGTCGTGCTCGAAGAATTTCCGGCCGACAAGAAAATTGCCGTTCTCAAAGTGGTGCGCGCCCTCACTGGTCTTGGCCTCAAAGACGCCAAAGACATTGTGGAGTCCGCTCCCAAAGCCATCAAAGAGGCAGCATCCAAGGACGATGCCGAAGATGCCAAGAAACAGCTGGAAGAAGCTGGTGCGAAGGTCTCTTTAAAGTAAGCAGCGTCCCTAACTCAGATGTTGGCGGCAAACATTCATGCCACCAGCATTCGCTAGAAAGAGGCCACAACGGCCTCTTTTTTTGCGCCTCGCTCTAGTGTTGGTCATACTTATCCGTACGAGGTTCGGGAGGGCCGGTGCCATGATGCGACTCAGAGTACATGCTGCGATCGCCTTCCCTCCCGGTGGCTATCGTCTCTACGCTTGGTTTGACGACGACAAAGCAACTAATACTCCCGCATCTATACTTCCAAACTTCGAATGGCAGTCCTGCGGTCGGGGATGGATGGCCTGGCTACCCGAACACCCGGCCTCCCAGCCACCCGATCTGGTAACTGAAGCGATCGAGCGCTATCAAACTCCTCCACAGCCCTGGGCAGTGCGATCCCATTCCTGGCGCTGGGGCAAACGCACAATCGTCATGGGCGTGCTGAATGTAACGCCCGATAGCTTCAGCGATGGTGGCTTATATGACACTCGAGATCGTGCCCTGCAACAAGCTCGTCACCTCATTGCTGCCGGAGCCGATTTGATCGACATCGGCGGCGAATCCAGTCGTCCAGGGTCTGCTCCTGTCGATATTGAAGAAGAACTCCGCCGCATCATCCCCACGATCGCGGCCATACGTGCTGAATCAGACATCCCAATTTCCGTCGACACGACCAAAGCTGGGGTCTTAGAGAAAGCTGTTACCGCCGGTGCAGATATCCTCAATGACATTTCTGCAGGGCGGTTCGACCCCGAAATGCTACTCGTTGCTGCGCGTTTAAACGTGCCCGTCATGTTAATGCACCTGAAAGGAACCCCCCGCACCATGCAGCGATCGCCAACATATCGAGATGTGATTGATGATATCTATGCCCATTTGGAAGAACGTATCGAGGCAGCAGCTCGATGTGGTATCTCAAGAAAAAATATCGCCATCGATCCCGGCATCGGATTTGGCAAAACCCTCGAACACAATCTCTCGCTGCTTGCAAATTGCACTCAATTCCGCAGTCTTGGATGTCCGATTGTCATCGGAGCCTCGCGCAAAAGCTTCATTGGCACTATCCTCGATCGCCCTTCACCGCAAGAGCGCCTGTGGGGAACTGGCGCAGCGTGTAGCGTAGCAATTGCTAACGGCGCAGACTGCGTCCGCGTCCACGATCTCAACCAGATGAAAGACATCTGTGCAATTGCCGATGCCATTGTGCGACCACCAGACTTTCACTCGAAATGTTAAGCTAAGTGAAACTTTTCACCTGCAGATGCGTCCTTCAGACAGGAAGTCACCTTGGGAAAACAGTACGGCCCTTGCGCCTTCGGGACGCACCCCAATTGCCAACTTATTGCTCAACAGTGGTTTTCGAGCCCGAGGATGGTGAATTAACTATGACTTACAGCAATTCCCCTGAGGAACTCGACTTACAGCAATACTGGTCGATTGTCAGGCGGCGCTGGCTTCCAGCGGCAGCTGTTTTCAGCGCAGCCTTAGGGCTGGCAGCTCTTTTTACATTCCTGCAGGAACCTATATATGAATCTAAGGGAACTTTAAGAGTCAAATCCGGTGCGCTAGAAGGGCTTCAAGGCATTCCGAGTTTTGGCAGTGACGAAGATGCTTTAGGTCGTAAAAGTAATCCGCTGGAAACCGAAGCATTAGTCATTCGTTCTAGAGCGTTGGCGAATGAGGTGATTCAATCCCTCGACCTTCGCAATGAAAATGGCGACCCACTTCCTCCTGGCCCTTTTCTTAGAGATCTCAACGTTGACATTGTTCGCGGCACTGACGTGTTGGAAGTTGCGTATCAGTCGCCAGATCCTGAGGAAGCAGCAAAGATTGCAAATGAGCTGATGGATCGCTACATCGCTCAAACAATCCAGAATAATCGGCTGGAAGCTCGTGCTGCTGTTTCTTTCATTTCGCAAGAGCTACCTAGGCTGGAAGGAGAGCTGTTGCAAGCTGAGGCAACATTGCGCTCATTTAAAGAGCAAAATCAGATCGTAGATTTAGCTAGAGAAGCGCAATCGGCTGTGCAGGTTGAAGCAAATCTCAACCAACAAGTGGTGAACGCTCGATCTTCGCTGCAGAAGTCCGAAGCAAGTGTAGAAGCCTTAAGGCGGCAGGTTGGTTTAGTGTCTGGCGATGAGGCAGTTGTTGGAGAGTCTCTACTACAGACTCCTGGTATTCGGGAAACCCTGGGACAGCTTCAGGAGGCTGAAACCTCGCTCATCACCGAACGCACGAGGTTCAAGCCTAACAGTCCAGTCGTAGCCGGTTTACAGGAACGGCGTGTAGCGCTTGAGAGTTTGCTGCGGAATCGCGTTGACGAGGCACTGAGTACTCTTCCCATTGAATCAAGGGACAATCTTAGTTTGCTTGTCGTGCGCGACGCTCTTGCCGGCAATGTCACCCAAATTCCGACAGAATCTGCCAATATTCCTACCAGCAGCGGACGCGTTGGTGAATTACGCCAAAATCTTACCCAGAGGCTCGCAAGTGCCGAAGTGGAGCGCCTGACGCTTCAGAGCTCGCTTGAAGTACTGAACAGAGAATACGACAGGCACCGTCAGCGAATGAGTGCAATTCCAGTACTTGAGGAAAAATTACGCGAGCTTCAGCGCAATCTCAAGGTCAAGCAGGATACCTACGAAACGCTATCCCGCAATTTACAAAGCATCCAAGTTGCAGAGAATAAAACGATTGGAAATGCTCGTATCATTGATGATGCAGTCGTTTCGAACAATCCAGTTGAACCTAGAGAGTCTTTTAACCTGGCTCTAGGAGGCCTGCTAGGCATTGTGTTGGGGGCAGCAACAGCCTTGTTGCTCGAAGCACGCGATCGCTCTGTGAAGACGGTGAGCGAAGCAAAAGGATTACTCGGTTATACCCTTTTGGGTACAATTCCACTTTTGGATCGCAATAACAAGCGCAAATCCAAGAAAACTGAAGATAGCGGTGCTGGGAAGGTCATTGTTCGAGACTTCCCGCGCTCCTCTTCGAGTGAGTCTTTCCGCATGTTGCAGGCTAACTTAAAGTTTTTAAGCTCAGATACCAAATTACAAGTCATCGTCCTTACAAGCTCAGTGCCTGGAGAAGGTAAGTCGACGACATCTTCAAATCTGGCTGCGTCCTTAGCTGAGCTGTCACATCGCGTTTTAATTGTCGATGCTGACATGCGTCGTCCGCGCCAGCATCAAATATGGTCTCTACCGAATCTACAGGGATTGAGCAACGTTCTGGTGGGACAAGCAGAATTGAAAACGTGCATTCAACCAGTAATGGACAATCTGGACATCATGAGTGCTGGAGTAGTTCCGCCTAATGCTCTATCTCTCCTAGAATCCCAAAGAATGCAAGCTTTAACGAGAGAATTTGTTGAAAGCTATGACTATGTCATTATTGACACCCCACCATTGGCGGTGGCAGCTGATGCACTTGTTTTGGGCAAATTAGCCGACGGTATTCTACTCGTCGTGCGTCCGGGCGTAGCTAATGTCGCGAGCGTTAATTCTGCTAAAGACGTGCTGGAACAATCCAGTCAAAATGTTTTGGGAATGGTTATTAATGGCGTCCTACCCGAGAACGAATCCGACAGCTACTACTACTATTACGCCAAAGGATATTATGCGGATACAGAGGAAGAACCTGCACAGTTAGAGAGCAAGCCTGAGAAATCAGAAGCAAAGTCAACGACAAAAGTTCGCTAATCAGTTCACTCCTCTCCTGATAACAGTAGTTGTGACGCCAAATGCGGTCGAGGAATCACTTGGGTGCATAGGAGAACGCAAGCTTCATTGTCACATCTATAATTGATGTTTTTTATGTATGGACGTGGCCACACTGACAGCGACTGGGGGTTGGATAGCTAAAACCTCCTAAGTAGCTTGACGGCGGCTATATGACTCACATCTGCATCGAGATCTTTTGATTATGAGAATCAATCGTGAGAAGAGCGTATCGAGTCCAATATTTAGAACTCTTTGATTGAGGAAAACAGAGCTACCGACATTGCACGCGACAAGAAACCTATAAGCTAACGAAACCTGCGAATATAAGGCTTCGTACAACATCATTACAAGTCGCGAGCAACTTGAAAATGAGAGCTATGGCACATGAAGAGGGATTATACACTTTCCCATGTCCCACAACCTTCATGCAGCAGGAGTTTGAGCCAAGGCAAATGTCCTAACTATGCGCTCAACTGCAATATCAATTCGTGGCAATGCCGAGTCGCGCTCTTAAATTGCTCCGGGAATAGTAATCCGGGCACAGTCGTTCGCTGCGCTGCTTAGGCGATCGCGTCAACAGAGTAGCGAATAGTGCAATGGCAATCGCCTGCATCCCCATACGATTCCTCAAATAGTTGAGATGTAAATCCTTATGGAATGTTGTGCCGAACAGTTTCAAAGTCTGCCAAAAGGCTGGGAGCAGACAAATCAAAATCGAGAGTTTCGACAGCTACCTTCGCATCACTGAAAGTTACGAACCGGAAGTTACGGCAATCCAACGGATTTCCTGTTTGAATATAGTGCCAATTCCTCTTGCCGTGGATGCTGTGGGTATGGTTATGACCGCAGAAGTACATGCCTATTTTATTTTGCAGTGCAGCAAATGAGGTTGCGACTGCTGCGCTATTGGCGATCTGTAACATCGATCTCGTGCTATGGCGTCGTATCGTAAAGTGGATGATGCCCCATGACGACAATATGACGCAAGTGAGACTGACGGTCGAAATTAGAACACGTGGAGTGTAGCCATTCCAGCTGTTCTTCGCTGACAAAACCTCCGTAATTCACGTCATCGCGATCGCAGCAACCACTCCGCCAATTCGCAAAAACCAGCTCCTTCTCTAGCACTCGTAATCCGAGTCGGCAGATGCGAAAGTTCGGTTTGATAATGCAGCAAGTTGGCTACACCGATCGAGTAGGGAAATCGTTTCAGCTCGAATAGACTTTCATCGTTGGGACTGTCCCCCACTGTCAAAAGTTCTGTAGGGGCGATACCAGAAAAGTACGCAGCGATCGCTTGCATCACTCCCCGAGCTTTATTTTGTTCGGCAGGTTTGACGTGACACTGCACGGCACTATAAGTAAATCCCCAGCCATCTCGTTCGCAAAGCAATCGCATCTCGTCCAATTCTGATGCCGAGAATGCTTGATTCTCAAATGTCCAATCCGTGACGCGAAATTGGTTGTCCGCTGCAGTTTGAATGTGAGGAAAGCGAGACTTGACACGCTCGAACGTAGACGCCAACGCTTTTCGATGTTGGGAAATATCGGCAATGTCAGTCAACGGTTGTGGTACATCCACCGTGTTAGAGAAACAATACAGCCCGCCATTTTCGGCGATCGCTCCAGCCACAGGCAAATACGCGCTCAATCCGCTCACCCAACCAGCTGAACGGCCCGTGACGATGAGAACGCGGATGCCAACGCGTTCCAAGTCATTCAGCGTTGCTAACAGGGCAGGCGTAAATCGTTCTTGCTGCGTAAGCGTGCCGTCCATGTCGGTGGCTATCAGCCGAATTCCGTGTAGCCAAGCAAGATCGCGCGACGACAGCGGTTGCAATACATCTCCCACACCCACCTCATCTCTAAATCGTTCCAGACATTGAAACGGCGATCGCGCTCGTTAAAGCTTGAACACAGTTAATTTAATTTCTGTCATCTCTTCAATCGCGTAGCGTGGCCCTTCGCGCCCCGAGCCAGACTTGCCCAAGCCGCCGTAAGGCATGAGATCGATTCTCCAGGTCGGGCTTTCATTGATCAACACGGTCCCTGCATGCAAATCGCGGCTGGCCTGTAGCGCTAGACGATAGTCATTGGTAAACACTCCTGCATTGAGGCCGCGATAGGGCGTATCGTTCGCTAGAGCAATAGCTTCCTCAAACGTCTCGTAAGATTGCAGCACGACGACTGGGCCAAACACTTCACTGCAGCTCAACGTGACGCCAGCCGGAACGTTTTTTATTACGGTGGGCAAGTAGCAAGACTCGTACTGCGCGTGAACGGCTCCTCCAGTCAACACGTCAGCACCTGCCGCTTTTGCCTCAGTTACCCATTGATGGACGCGATCGCGCTCTGCAGGTCGAATCATCGGTCCCACAAACGTATCTTCTTGTAACGGATCGCCAACCGTCAGGCTCTCGACTTCTGCTACGAATTTCTGAGCAAACTCGTCGAACAAAGCAGCGTGAATCAAAATTCGCTGCGTATGGATGCACACCTGACCGGCAAACGCAAAACCACCGAAGACACACCGCGCGATCGCTAAATCCAGATCGGCATCAGCATGCACAATGGCTGGACTCATCGAGCCTAACTCCAACATCACCTTTTTCTCGCGCGCTAGCGATCGCAAATGCCAGCCCACGTCCGCGCTGCCCGTGAACGTCAACACTTGTACGCGCGGGTCCGTGGCCAAGCGTTCGGCGATGTTGCCGGAACAGGGCACCACCTGCAAACATCCAGCTGGCAAACCCGCTTCTGCTAAAAGTTCGGCGAGCATGAGCGCGGGTGAAGGGCCGTCACTGGGCGGTTTGAGGACGACTGTATTTCCTGCTGCGAGGGCGGGTGCGACTTTGTGAGCGACTAAATTGAGTGGAAAGTTAAATGGTGTAATCGCCCCCACCACCCCGAGAGATTGGCGCGTCGTCACGGCAAATCGCCCTACGCCGTTGGCCACAGCATCGGTGGGAATCTGCTCGCCGTGCAGATTCAGACATTCTCTAGCCGCTTCTTCAAATGTACAGACGGCCCGACTCGCTTCACCTCGCGCGGTCTGAATGGGCTTGCCGACTTCGAGTGCGATCGCGCGCGCAAAATCTTCACTACGCTCCCGCAGCAATGCACCTGTCCGACGCAAAATTTCGGCCCGAACGTGCGCTGGCTGCTGTCGCCACGCCTCGTCATACGCTGTCTGCGCGAGCCCGATCGCATCGTCAAGCAAAGCCGCATCGCCGACGTGCACCCGACTGGCAATTGCACCATCGAACGGATTGGTAATTTCGCGGACTTCGACCCCAGCGCGCCACGTACCTCCCATCCACAACTTGCGTTCGAGCAGGGGTTGTGGGGGCGCAATCGAGACTGCATTCATGGCACTATCCTCAGCTCTATTTCAACGCTAGCGAATTCATTCGGTTGACACGGTAACTACATGGGAATCTTTACAACCCCTCCGAGATCGCCGAGACCGGGTTGCCTGAGTTACAATTCAGCACAACTACGCGATAAAGTTCAGCAAAGTTCAGCAGCGGTGGAGCAAGCAGAGTCTAGCTAGTCAAACGGTTCATCTAAACTGCACTTACAAACTGCTTCCAACCATGTTTTTCTCCATCTCACTTTATTTCAATTAAATGGACGAACCTCCATCATTGTTGGCAGCACTCGCTGCCCTTCCTCTTGTTTCCCCACCCACCAGCAGTGACATTTTCAGCAGCTTGGCTTGGGTGCTCATCCTCATTTCAATCAACGCTCTGTTTGTAGCGGCAGAGTTTTCGTTAGTATCTGTTCGGCGATCGCGTATTGCCCAGCTGGTTGAAGAAGATAACGGGGCTGCGCGTCAGGTCAGTCAAGCTCAGGAAAATCTCGATCCGTACTTATCGGCCATCCAATTATGTATCACCATTGCTAGTCTGGCTCTAGGCTGGATTGGGGCCATCCAGGTCGCCGGGCTAACTCGGTTTGCCTTCAGCTTAATTCCAGGCATCCCGCCGACCTTGGCCGTCCCCGTTACGTTTGCGGGCATCTCTTTTTTACAAGTCGTTATTGGTGAATTAGTCCCCAAAACCCTAGCCATCACCTATCCCGAACGAACAGCCCTTATCCTTATTCGCCTCAGTCGCAGCGCACGAGTCGTTCTGGGTCCCTTTGTCACCATTTTGGGCTGGTCATCCAACGCGCTAATGAGACTTCTACGCGTCCCGATTCCGCGTTTAGCCAAGCGATTAGGCGCCTTCTCAGCCGAAGAATTACAGCTCATCATTGCCTCCTCTGACGAGACAGGCACATTGGAAGCAGAAGAAAGAGAATTACTCACCAATGTCTTTGAATTTGGTGAAACGGTTGCCAGCGAAGTCATGGTGCCGCGTACGAGTATTGACGCAATCGAAGCATCCGCTTCCGTCCGCGATTTGCTAAGAGAAGTGGCAGATTCTAATCATTCTCGGTACCCAGTCATGGGTGAATCTCTCGATGAGATGCGCGGTACGCTTTATCTCAAAGAGGTTGTCTCCGCTTTAGGGAATGGCGAAATCGATTTGGAGAGCCCGATTCAACCTTTTATTCGCGAAGCTCATTTTGTGCATCAGAATAAACCCGTGGGCGAACTGCTTTCAGATATGCAGCAACAGCATCACACCCTTGTCACCGTAGTTGATGAATTTGGTGGCACTGCAGGCATCGTAACTCTCCACGATCTCGTAGAAGAAATTGTCGGCAATATTGCAGAGGAAGAAGATGACGCTGACGAACCCGATTTTCAAATCCTCAATGCCACTACCGCGATCGTACAAGCTCAGGTCAGCCTTGATGAAGTCAACGAACATCTCGACCTTCATCTCCCTCAGCATGATGATTATCAAACGTTGGGTGGATTTTTGATCTACCGCATGCAGAAGATCCCGACTATTGACGATACTGCAATCTTCGACAATTTAGAATTTACCGTCATAAGTAACGACGGTCCGCGACTCGATCGCGTCCGTATTGTACGACTGCCTGCCCCCACTCATCGCGAACATACATCTGCTCTAGCTTCCGACTCATCAACGATTCCAACACCACCGTTAGAATCCCAAAGTTCGTCAACTCAAGCGCAGTCACTGCCATAAAAGACGTAGTAGTTCGGTCGAGGGTATCAGTCTAGATCGCGACTGGAACGCTCGGAGCGTACCAATGTAAAGCGCAGATAAACCTCGTATTGAGCTTGGATAACGGCTTACCTGCGAGCCACAAATGTGGCTCGCAGGGTGATGTCTTTGGGCGTAGAAGTAACCTGTTTCCTGGCACGAAACAGTCTCAATTACCAGCAGGAATCGACTCAACTGCCACGTTATCTATGACAAAGCAAGGCTTGCATCTCCCAGCTTATAAGGGAGAACGGAGAAAATTTCGAGTCGCGCTCTCGATTCGAATCAATTGAACGCGCATAAACGCAGTGAGGCAATCTCGATTGATGAATGCAGTCCGCAAAGCTGAATCATTACGATTGCAGCCCACAAACTATCATAAAAAAGCAAAAAAAGACTTGCACCTCAACCATAAACATAGGTAGACTAGCTGCGTGCGTTTACTCAGAATCCTATGCCCAAAAAGACTCAACCTAAACCTCTAGTCGGCAAAGATCTGCTAGACAAGGTTCAAAGCATGGGTGATGTGGATAAAAAAGAAAAAGCGAAAGCTTGCGGCTATGTCACCCGCACGAAGAACGGTCAGGAACGCATCAACCTGATGCAGTTTTACAATGCAATGCTCAAAGCACAGAACGTCAATTTAGATGCTAGCGATGCGGTTGGCAGCCGCGGTCGTGCTCCAACGTATCGAGTTTCCGTACACAAAAACGGTAACTTACTTATTGGCGCAACCTACACTCAGGAGATGGGATTAGCTCCTGGTGACGAGTTTGAAATCAAACTCGGCCACCGCAATATAAAACTCGAGCGTTTGGAAGAATAACTTCTATTACACCTGACATCTTAGTTAGAGAAGAGAATCTCGGTGCGGACGAGGCTTTAGCTAACAATGATGTTCGTAACAGTTCGATTATTCCCCGATCATTTCGTTTTTGGCATCAGTCTCGTTACTGCTAGAGGTCGGGACTGACGCTATGGGAGCCTAGTAAGTTCAGGACAGTGGTCGGCTCATCGTTTCTAGATTGAGGACGCGGTCCAGTACAGGAGCGCTCATCAGGTTGCGGTCGAGTACGATTTGACGAATCGGTTTTCCGGTCGCGAGCGACTCGCGAGCAATTTGGGCTGCTTCAAGATAGCCAATATGAGGGTTGAGGGCGGTAACGAGAGCGAGACTGCCTTCAGCGTAGTCGTGGCAGCGATCGCTTTTAGCTGAGATGTCGACAATGCATCGTTGGGTCAGAGCGTTGAGGGTGTTGGCAATAATGTCGAGAGCGTGAAGCAAGTCGTAGGCAATTAACGGCATCATCACGTTCAATTCGAATTGTCCGGCCTGGGCGCAAAGCGCGATCGCAGTATCTAGCCCCATGACTTGAAAGCACACCATATTGGCCATCTCCGCCATGACCGGATTGTATTTCCCCGGCATGATGGACGATCCCGGCTGCACGGGAGGGAGCTGAATCTCTTTGAAGCCTGTTTTCGGACCAGAATCCATCAGACGCAGGTCGTTAGCCATCTTGGTTAAATCCAGGGCAAAATTGCGCAAGGCACTGGAAATACTGACAAATGGAGCCATACTTTGCATCGCTGCCATCAAATTCGCTGCTGGTCGCAGCTTGATGCCTGGAACAAGTGGCTCTAAATAATGAGCCAAGCCTTCAGTTAGGGCTACAGCCACGCGATCGCGATAGTCCTGGTGCGTATTCAACCCCGTTCCGGCCGCACTCCCGCCCAGTCCGATGACTTGTAATTCGCTCGCTGCGGTGCGGAGGCGCTCGGTATGAGCCGCAGCAATATCTCCGGCGGCCCGGAATGTATCGCCCAAACGCACGGGGACGGCATCTTGCAGGTGAGTGCGCCCCGATTTAACGATGTCTTGAAATGCGTCCCCCTTGGCCTGGAGGGCTGCAGTAAACCGTTCCATAGCCGGGAGCACATCGCGGTGGATGGCACTTAGGGCAGCCAGACGAATGGCGGTGGGAATAACATCATTAGTGGACTGACCGTAATTCACCGTGTCGTTGGGGCTGACGCGAGCGTAGTTGCCCTTGCGATCACCTAAAAGTTCGAGGGCTCTATTTGCCAGCACTTCATTCACGTTCATGTGGTGAGATGTCCCTGCCCCCGCTTGGTAAATGTCCACTACAAATTGATCGCGCAGACGCCGTTCCTTGACAATCTCATCGGCGGCCCGCGCGATTGCTTTAGCGACATCTGCCGGGATGCAACCCAGCTGCGCGTTTACCAGTGCAGCTGCCTTTTTGATGGACACGCAGGCATCAATGTAGACTGGCAGCGGCAAAATTCCGCTGATCGGAAAATTTTCTAACGCTCGAGCGGTTTGAATGCCGTAGTATGCAGTACTCGGGAGCTGTCGTTCTCCCATAGAGTCCCGTTCGATGCGTCGGTCGGTAGCAGTCATGGGAAGTACTGATAGCAACGATTTCCAGCCTACAAGTTGGCGGCACCGAATCGTTTAGAAACAGCATGAGAGCCTTTGGAGGGCTGCCTCGAAGTGGGATTGCACTGCCACAGCAAACCAGTAGCGATCGCGCGGCCGCTACCCTCTGCCAGAGTACCGAGACAGGCTCGGGGAAAAACAGGGAAAGGAGCAGCGCGAACCCTAAGCCATTGATATAGTAGTTCCTAGTCTGGATGGTGGAGGTCGAAGAGGAGTGCTGGAGGCGATCGCAAACGTGCCACAAGCTCGTAAAACTGAGACCGACGGCAGCCAAAATTCCCGGCTCGCTGGCCCAAGCGGAGAGCTGCCATTGCAGCCTTCCCTATCTCGGCTTGGTGCATGGCTCTTATCCACTGTCCTATGCGCTGGCCCCGCGTTTTGGGGTGGCAGTGCTGCTGCAATCTCCTTCATCGCGATCGCGGTTGATGCGCCGGTCTCGCTAGCTCAGGCGGAAAGAGTGCGACTCCGCAGTTACACATTCAATCCTTCCCTCAATCATTTAGTCATCAATACTAGCGGTCCGGTCAATCCCAATACGCTAATTCTCGACCGCCCCAGCCCTACCCGAGTTGTGGTCAACTTGCCCAACGCCGTTTGGGGCAGGCCCGAGCGCACTCAGCAATATACGGGCAAAATCAAGTCCATGCGGATCAGTCAGTTCGATCCACAGACGGCTCGCTTCGTCCTCGACCTCGCCCCAGGAACGACAGTTAGTCAGAGCGACATCGTCCTTGAAAAGACTGCGCCTAACTCGTGGATCGTCAAACTAAACGTGGGTGGCACAACAGCAGCGGTTCCTCCACTTGAACCTCTACTCCCACGCCAGTCAACAACGTCATCCAGCAATGCTTCTGGCGTTCCCCCCTTACCCCCCCAACTGCGCCCGCAGCGATCGACTCTGCCGCTACCGTCACGACCCACTACGATTAATTCACCAACCACTAACCCGCCCACATCCACGCCACCTCTCGGTCCACCTCCCACTCTCTCTAACGCATTTTCGCCACCCGCAGCTCCTCCAATTGCTATTGCTGGACCGACCACCAGAGTTTTAGGTATTCAAGATACGAGCGAAGGCTTTTTCATTCGCACTAGCGGTCGGCCTCAAGTCAGTACTCGTCTCGTCCTCGATCCCAATCGCGTTGTGGTGGACATTGTCAACGGCAACATCAGCGGCCTCAACGAGTCTAAGCAACGCTCTGTCAGTCGCTTGGGAGTTTCGTCTTTACGCTACGGTCAGTGGCAGAAAAACATTGCTCGGATCGTGCTCGATGTAGATGCGTCCAGTACGGACTGGGAGGCAACCTACGATGCCGCTCGCGGTGGTGTGCGTCTCTATCCTGCGGGTGGAGCAGCTTCGGCTACCCTCATTCCCAGCATTCCCGCAGGCCAAGCCCAAGGCCCAATTGCCAACATCAATTCTGTCCAGGTGCAGGGCAACCGCCTAGTCGTCAACGCCGACGGCTTCTTGTTCTACACCAGCGGATGGGATCCCAAAACCAATGACTATCGGCTATCGGTTACGCCCGCGCGGTTACCCCAGTCGCTACCGAATCCAGGCTTATCATCCAACAGTCCGGTGGAATTAATTCGGTTCGAGCAGGTCAATCCCCGCACGGTCTCTATCCTGATCAAACCCAGTAATGGCTATACGATCGCAGAAAAAGCGTCTAATCAAGGAACGCGGCGCATCGATCTCGATATCAAGATGATCTCGGCTCTGCCAGGTCCCAATTCGGGCTTCACCATCACGCGGCCGCCCAGTACTCGCCCCGTCCAACCCACCGTACCGTCCCAACCCGTAGCCCCTCCCGTAAGACCGGCCAATCCTAGCGGCATCACGGTGGCCCTCGACGCCGGTCACGGCGGCAGGGATCCGGGCGCGATCGGCGTTGGTGGAGTGCAGGAAAAGCGGGTCAACTTGGCCATTGCCCAGCGTGTCCAGCAACTGCTGTCAGCTCGGGGCTACAACGTCATCATGACTCGCAGCGACGATCGCGAGATTTTGCTACAGCCGCGCATTGATACAGCCGTCCGCGGTCGAGCATCTGTTTTGGTCAGCATTCACACTAACGCCCTGAATCGCTCGAATATCAGCGGTGCAGAAACGTATTATCTGCGACCCGATAGCGCCCGTTTAGCCGCCGTCATGCACAAAAATATAGTGGCCGGTTCTGGAGCTGTGGATCGCAAGATCCGGCGGGCGCGCTTCTTTATGGTGCGCTACACGCCCACATCAATGCCGTCTGTACTGTTAGAACTGGGCTACCTGACCAATCCGGCGGAAGGCCAGCGGTTGGCCACTCCCGACTATCAGGCCAGACTGGCCCAGGCCATCGCGAATGGGATTGAAGAGTATTTCGGTCGGCGCTAACGCGTAGTGGCTCTGACGGCGTTGTATGTTAAGCCACGCTTAAGTTTGCTCGTTAATCGATGCTTTTTGTCGGGACCGGGGAACAATAAGGGAAGTGATAGTCGGACAGCCGAATTGCTGGAATTACACTACACTGAGGGGCAATACGCTAAAGCGTAACTTCTCACTCTCCTCACCAAACTCAGCGCGAGCAGCGTAGCGATAGTCGGACTGTGCTGCCCGCAGGCAATCCGCGACCGCTATCGCAAATTTCGTTCCGCGCCGGTTCACCCTTACTCGGGAGTTCGTGACGATAGTGCGTGATTCTGCTTCAGCTTTGCCGATAGGCGTTTTTGATAGTGGTGTTGGTGGGTTGACGGTTTGGCAAGAGTTGCGCAAGCAGCTTCCAAACGAATCTTTTGTCTACCTTGGCGATACGGCTCACCTGCCATATGGCGGGCGGTCGCGCGATGAGATTCTTCATTTCGTCCGCGACATCGTGACCTGGATGCTGGAACGTCCGGTCAAAGCGATTGTGATGGCTTGCAATACGAGTTCGGCGCTGGCGTTAGAGATCGTCCGCGACGAATGTCCCGTACCGATCTTGGGACTCATTTTGCCGGGCGCGCGAGCAGCTGTTCGGCACGGGAAGCGCATTGGCATCTGGGCAACACCAGCAACGGCAAATAGTCATGCCTATCGCGCTGCTATTCAAGAAATGAATCCAGAGATTCCCTGCTGGGAGTTGGCCTGTCCGAAATTCGTCCCTCTGATTGAATCGGGCAAGCTGCGCGGTCGCTTGGCCCGCGCGACGATTCGCGAATATCTACGGCCGTTACTGACCCGCGATATCGATACACTCGTATACGGCTGTACTCACTATCCGCTGCTAGCTCCTGAGCTATCAAAGTTGTTGCCCCCCGGTATCAGCGTCGTCGACCCAGCCGCATCCTTAGTAGCTGCGGTTCGCAAAGAGTTGGAATGTCTCGCTCTGCTAGAGCACGGTCGAATCGGTACGACTCAGTTTTACGTTTCCGGTAACGACACCGATCGCTTTGCCGAGTTGGCCTCGCGCTTGTTAGCAGGTAATCCGATTGACGGCGCATCATCTCGATTGCGCGTTCGTCAGGCCTGTCTAGATCTGACGCGAAGCCTGGATGCAGCGTCGTTAGACGCGCTCGCAGTTGAGACCTCTCCCACGCCTTTCTCTATCCACGCTGAGTAAAAGCGGGACGAGCTATTCGCGGGGAAAGCGACTGGGAGGAAGGTAAGTACGATGATGTTCCCGTCCCTCATGCAGTGAGTAGGATTGCTGTCGCGCGCGGGGCGATTGCATTGCCGCAGATGTGAGCGATCTCGAAAAGGACGATGGTTTCTCCCAGCGGGCTTGCTGAGACTGCACGCTTTGATAAGACTCGTGATGAAGGGTTCTCAGAACGCGAGCGGGCCAACTTTGGCGCAGGTGCCGAGCGGCAGTTTTCATAAAGTTTTCCGTCCGGTCGAACTGTTCGGTGGAAATCCAGGACATATGGCTTTTACCGTTGAAGTTTGGACACAGAAGCACTGACTGAGACGGGGGTCTGGATAGCTAAAACGTTCTCAGCCGCTTGACGACGGGTATAGTCAATCGAGAACTTATCCCCATCATCATGCCCGAGTATGACCCATTCAGAGAAATTCTCGCTCTATTGCTAGATCCCCAGGCTTTGGGCAAAGAAAGTAAAACCAATGCCGACAATCACGCCTCCCATCGCAACCGTCATCGGAAACTTGGCAGTTTCATCCACACGAAGCTCTCCCAAGGCCAGGGCGTATTTCATTGCCCCCAGAGAGAGAGCCGCTTGAATCGCGGTGAAGCCGATGAGATAGGCCACCAATGGAGTGGGCTCGGCCCCAATAATTGATTCGCCATAGGCGTAACCGTGGAAGAGACCAGCAACTGCAGCAATGACAGCGATAACTGGAGTGCGCGCGCGTCGAAACAGCACCAGCACACCAAACATCAACGTCGAGCCCGCAATAGCCATTTCCACGCCGGGCAGGTCGATCGCATGTAGGTGAAGAACCGTGCCGAGCAAGCTCGTCCCTAAAAAGGCAGCGATCGTACCCATGCCCTTATGGCAAAAAGCAGCCAGCACGCCGAGTGCGAGCGCAAAAGCCAAGTGATCTAAACCGATAACAGGGTGGCCGAGACCGGAGAGCAATCCTTGCAAAAATGTGGCGGGTAGATCTCCTCCTGTGGGGTGATGGGCCCGAGCAGGAAGCACGAAGCCTGCGAATCCGACCGCTAAAGTTCCTACCGTACCGAGGGCGATTGCCGCAGCGCGATCAAGGGCGCGCGTAAATGATGTCGTCATCTATACCTCGTAGATGCGAGTGTGAATGTCTTATCGACGGGCATTCTGACTGAACGGCGATTTAGCGATCGCGGCATCACAGTTGCGGGACAGCGGCAGAGTTTCACTGCTCTTTCCCCAGCAGCAGCCGTAGAGATAGAACTAGGGCAACTGCTTCTGACGGTCGAATTCCGACAGACTCGATAAGTTGGTCAATCCTATCACCCCGCTCGCCCATCCCTGCGAGCCTGACATCAAGCTTAGGATTCGTTCGCTGCGCGACAGAGCAGGCAATGTATAGCAGTCGCCAGTCTGTCTAGGACGCATAGTGGAGTAATGCCGACGAGTTGGA
>JBCBVC010000024.1:0-38106 GCA_039817845.1 Cyanobacteria bacterium J06642_2 | reverse complement strand
CAATATGATCGCGGCTTGGAGCAAGCATCAGTTGTTGGCCCCGTTTACAGTGAACGGTTCGTGCAATCGCCAGGTCTTCGAATTGTGGTTGGAGCGCTGTCTGATTCCTCTGCTCAAGCCGGGAGAGATTCTCGTGCTCGACAATGCCACATTTCACAAGGGAGGACGGATTGCCGAGCTGGTGGAGGCCGTGGGGTGCCAGGTTTGGTATTTGCCGCCCTATTCCCCCGATTTGAATCCGATTGAACGGTGCTGGTCGTGGTTGAAAAGCCGCATTCGGCACCAGCTCGAACACTTCGATTCGTTGCGTGATGCCATGGAGTATGTCCTCCAGAAAGCGTCCTAGATGAAATGGCAGCCGCCATAGCTTTCGGATTAAAGGTATTAGGATTTGCTGCTGTCACTCCAGCACGAGCCCAGGAGAGCCGCTTGGAAGGCCGTGTTATGTCGGTGCTGGGGGGAGATAATCTTCTGATTAATATCAATGGCGAGCCTGTCGAGGTCGATCTGGCCGGGATATTTCCGCCAACCCATGCCTATGGTCAGCTTGCCGCCCAACGCCTGGGAGCGCTTTTGCCTGCGGGTGCTCCTGTTTCCATTCAGCCTGCTGAGGAAGTAAAAGGTTTACTTTATGCCCACATATTCGACGATCGAGGTTTGTCAATCAACGCTCAGCTGATTCGTGAGGGGGTGTCGCTCGTGCACCGCGCTCCTTCGGCAGAACCCTTGCAATCCTTATATAAAACGGCCCACGCAGATGCTTTACGTCTGGAGAAGGGATACTTCGGACAAACGCAGACGAGTAAAACATCTGAGCAAGCTCGTCCGCTTAACCTTGATGCCACTTCTGCTGCCATTCCCCTGTGGACGGTTCGAGTTAGTGGAGGGCTATTGGCTGCTACGGCAGTCTTTGCGACTGCGAACTTCGCATTTCGACACTGGCAGCGCGATCGCCGACGCTATGCCGAAATGAAAACGTCGCGACAACAATCAAACGACAAATTAGCCGTACGAAAATCCGACATGAATGAGGTGCTTAGCAGACTCGATCGCCTCGAACATCAACTGCTAAACCTAGAAGAACGCATGAAACGGAGCAAGTGACGTTCGGGTGATGCGGGCGTTTTTCAGTTGAAAGCGTTCGGCAGTTATTGCTCTTGACGTTTTAGTTAGGACACAGAGGCCCTGACTGAGCCTCGGTTCTGGGTAACTAAAACGTCCTAAGCAGCTCGAAGGCTGCTATAGCTGCGGTTTACTCGCAAAGCCCCGATTGATTTGCGCACAAATCAAGGGCTTGCACCTGTTTGAGTCATCGATTGGTGACACGCTTGAGCCCCTCAGCGCCTGTTGTTGTTCGCAGCCTTTGCACGAGTCACTATTGCAATGAAAAATGCACAATTGTTTGCATTTCGTTACGCCCAAAACCCGCGATCGCGGCGGTGGATCGCTATCCCAATTGACTAGCATGGAGCGGTATCGGGGACTATGGGGGTGGAGCCATGAAAAAACTGTACGCGGCTTTCGGGTTGGGAGTATTGGGCTTTATTCCTAGTGCCCCTGCTCGAGCGCAAGAGCGCTGGTTAGAAGGCCGCGTCATGTCGGTGATAGGAGGGGATAATCTCCTGGTTGATATCAATGGTGAACTCGTCGATGTCGATCTGGCTGGAATGTGGCCGCCAACCCAAACCTACAATGAGCTCGCTGCTCAACGCCTAGAAACGCTTTTGCCCACGGGGACTCCCATTTCCATTCAGCCTGCCTGGGAAAGCAACGGCCAACTTTATGCTTACGTGTTTGACGCCCAAGGCTCCTCAGTCAACGCCCAGCTAATCGGTGAAGGACTGTCACTCATGCGCCGTTCTCCGGTGGCAGAACCGCTCCGATCGCTCTACCAGCGGGCCCACGCGGACGCTCAGCTATTAGAAACGGGGTATTACGGTCAAACCCAAATTAGTACGGCCATCGAGCAGCCCGCCTCGTTCGACTTCGGCGCGATCGCGGCGGCTGTTCCTCCTCGAGCCGCGCAGGCAGGTGGAGGCGTTTTGGCTGCAGCAGCAGTTTGTACGACCGCGAGCTACGCATTTCGGCGCTGGAGGCGCAATCCCGAACGCCAGCGCCGGGCGGAAGTGAAAACACTGCAGCAACAATTACAAGACAAGTTAGCCGAACAAAAGTTGCTCGAACGTCGTTATGGTCGAGAGATCCAGCTCGCTACTGACTGTCGCGAGCAAGCCAAAGTTGCCGTACGGGCAAATGATGATGTCTCAGCCCGGACCTATCTCGAACAGGAACGAGAGTATTTAGACAAGGCTAGGCCGCTCGAAACCAAAGCTGAAATGGCACGCCATGAAGTTGCTGAGCTGCGATCTCGCCTCGAAGTACTCGGACACGACCCTCGCAAACTATCGTCAAACTAGGGGCCGGGTCCGATTCGAGCTTTGTCTGCAGGTGGCTCGGAGAGAGCAAATCTGTTAGCCGCCTCTACCGCCGCGAAATCTGCGGCGATCGCGCATGAGCTGGCCGAACTGCTGCCGTTGCGCGGGGGTGAGAACGTCTCGCATATCCAGCATGATTTGAAAGTGCGATCGCGCTACTTGCTGGCGTAAGTCTTGTACACGCTCGAATTGGGTCTCAATTTCCGTTCGTGTTGAGGTTTGGACCATCAGTGCCCTCAAACTCTCTTCGGCTTGATGAAGGTCGTCTCGCAGCGATCGAGTCGACGATCGCCTGCGCTCGTGAATTTGGCGCAGTTGTTGGATCTGCTCGTCATTTAAATTCAGCTGACTGAAGATGCGTTCGGGGCGATCGCTCCGGCGACCCGGCGGAGCCTCTTGAGCCAGCGAGGCCAAACTCGTCGTCGTCAGCAACAGTAACGAGGCTGTCGCGAGCGCGAGGCCAACGGGACGCAATAGGGGTGAAGTTTTCATGACGCGGGATTCGAATTCAAACAACGACACGCTAAAACTCGTCGGTACGATCGAAGGTAAACAGTGCAAATGACTCATCATCGGGGTCAGAGAGCCCATCTGTGGTAGCTTGCCAACTTGCGATCATGGCAGCCTCGATGTCATCGATATCAGCGACCTCTAGGGCAGGGCGAGCAGTCAGCCAAGTCACCATTGCGGCAGCCGCGATCGCCGCAGGTGCTAACCATACGAGGCGACGATGAGTTCTGAGTTGAGCGCGACCGCGAGGCTGGGGGGCGGTAGTCTCGCGGTCGAGATTTTCGATTTGAGCCATGATGCGATCGCTCAAATCTTCGGCTGCTGGGGGTGTAGAAGGGCGATGGCGCTGCAAAAACGCCACCAAATCGCGATGTTCTCGCTCGCGAGCGTCAGAATGGAGGTCGCGGGGCCGATTCATAACTCGATACCTCGGGCTTGCAAGAACTGTCTGATTCCGGCACGAGCGTGATGCAGACGCGATTTCACCGTGCCGATGGGAACGTCTAAAATCTCAGCTACTTCTTTCTGGGGTAAATCCTCTAGATCGTGTAGCACCAACACCGTACGATGCTCCAAACTGAGCTGTGCCAGTCCTTGTTGCACTAAATCCTGGTAGTGCAGTTGCGTCAATTGGGAGCGGCGATTGCTTTCGGTTGGCAGATTCGCAACTGCTGTTTGAAAGCGCTCGCGCCGTTTGGCGTAGTCCCGACGGCGATCGCTAGCCACATTCCAGGTAATGCGATATAGCCAGGTCGAAAACTTGGCCGAATGCTTGAAACCGGGCAATCCTTTCCAGGCCCGCAAGAATACGTCTTGAACCAGATCGTCCAGATGCTCCTCACCACACAGTTGAAAAAGCGTAGAACGCACTTGGTGCTGATAGCGTCGGTACAGGTGACCGAAAGGTTGAGTTTCCCCGCGCAGACAGGCTCGGACCAAAGCGCGATCGGACGATTCAGATGAATTCGGACTGACTACAGCCACTACCATGCAGGCTCAGCACAACTGTCACGAGTTTGGACAGAGCAGGCCAGCAAAAGGTTCACCGCCTCGCGTGCTTATTGAAACAGTGTTTAATACGGCAGTGTTTTAATACAGTAGTGTTCGATCTAGTTCAGGCCGCTTTGGCTTTGCGTTGCGGGAACTGCTCGATCGCGGCAACGCCGTAGAACACAATTTTCTCGCGCTGCACCCGTACCCGATCGACGCGCAATTGAGTGCCCTCCAAGGCAAATTTATCCAAGTCCAGCAGCGAATTGACGTGCGCCACTAAAGCTTGGCCTAGGGCAACTGCTTCGTCCGAGCCCTCATACTGCGCGTCGACGAACAATACCTGCTTGCGATCGCGCACGTCTAGCCGGGCGGTAAAGTCCACATCCAAAGGCTCGTTTTCTTCACCTACGCGAATTTGGGACTGAATGCGGAAGGATTTGTCGCCATTCAACGACATCCGAGTGTTTTGAAAATGCAATGACTGACCGTTAATTTCGAGACGCTGCAGCTTATCGACAACGAACGGGGTGTTGAATGAGGTAGTCAAGTCTTCTTCTGTCAGCACGACCCGCATCGTGGCTTGTGTGGGCTGGCGCAGCTTCACCGTGCCGCTAAACACAGCACCCACATCAATAGCCACCGCCTGCAAATACAGCTCCATCGCATTGATGCGCAAGCCGTTATACATCTCCAGACCTTGGCTGATGAAATCAAACCCGTCGATGCTGCCCTGTAGCAGCTTGGCCACAGGCTCTACTCGCACGTTCGCCTCAACCTTGCTCGTACGCTTAAACAAGGCCGCGATTGCGGCGCTGGCCACCTTACTGACAAGCTGGTCGCCGCCTTGAGTTGGTAATGGAATGCCGCCAAACAAAGCTGATGTCATGTCCTTTTGCGCAAGCAACTCTGCACATCATACCCCAGTCATTAAGTATTGTTAAGACTTGTGTGGGTATTTGTGCTTACCTTTCTGCGCGAACGAAGCTGCGGTTTTGCGCCGAGGCTTGTCAGCGCCACTCGTCAGCATACTTCTCCAAGACGTCGAGCAGGTTCATGACGCTTTGCATGGGTAAAAGCTCCAGGAGTTTCAACTGCTGTTTGCCGCCGCCGATGGGTACGGAAATAGTTTCAAGGACGGCCGTAGCGGCATCTTCGTCAACTTTCCCCTCAGTCAGCATAGAGGCAAAACGTTCGGCCAGTGACGTATGCAGTTTGGCATCGTTTAAATAAAGATGCCATTTGGCCACGTCAATATAGACTTCTTCGCCGATCGCCGTTGCTAAGGTTTCGATGTCTCGAGATGTCGGAGTCATGACGAACCTCCGGAGGAACCGTTAGCTGCGGAGGAGCTTGAGGATTCGCTACCAGGGTAACGAGCAATGACCAAAACCCATAGAGCATGGATAACTAGCAGTGACAGCCAGCTTAAGACGACAGGGGCATACCAAGGCCATTCTGCTTGACGCACTAGTTTTACAAACGTCAGACCAGAGGAGCCGGTAGCAAAGAGCATGACGTGAGTTGCGAGGGTAACGCGATCGTCCATCTTGCGATAGTCAGGATCTTGGCGCGTGGGTGGTTTGGGCCAGCGAGGAGGCATACAAGCGATTGGTGAATTAGGCTTCTCTGTCTAGGATAAGCCTTTGGGTTGACGATTCAGGAGAGAGTCGTGGTTGATATCCGAATTGTCGCCATTGCGGGCGTGTCCGGTTCTGGTAAAACAACCGTGGGTCGATATTTGGCCAAGCGCCTGCAATGGCCCTTCTGGGACGGTGACGATTTTCATCCTGAAACCAACATTTGCAAGATGCAAAAAGGTATTCCCCTGACTGACAACGATCGCTGGCCTTGGTTGGCATCCATTCGCAACCTCATCTCAAGCACCTTAGAAACGGATAGAGGTGCTGTGATTGCCTGCTCGGCCCTCAAGCAGTCTTATCGAGACTATCTCGACGTGCCCGAGCTGCAATTCGTGTTTCTCAAAGGGAGCTATGCACAAATCGATTTACGCCTTCGGCAGCGTCAGCAGCACTTTATGCCTGCGGATCTATTGGCCAGTCAATTTCGAGAGTTGGAAGAGCCGACCGAAGCATTGACGTTTGATGTTGCCCTCAGCGTTGAAGCGATCGCCCAAACCATTCAGCAAGAATTCGGTCTGTGATAGAGGAGATCGCTTCAAGTCGAAATATTTGACTGTTGGGTGGATCAGCGACGGCGATTCATAATCATGAGAAATTGAATCAGCTGTAAGACAGAATAGAGAGCCGTAGCAACGTAAGTCCAGGCTGCTGCCATTAAAACTGCTTTTGCCCCCTTATTCTCTTCGCCTTGCAAAATACCTAACTCATCGACCAAGCTGAGTGCGCGCCGCGAGGCGTCAAACTCAACAGGCAGCGTCACCAGGTGAAACAGAATAGAAGCTCCGAAAAGAACGATCCCGATTTGCAGAAAAATAGTGCTGATAAAGCCCATTGCCCCGAGAAATAATCCCCCCATAATCAGGTACGGTCCAAAAGTTTGACCGATATTGACTGCGGGGACCAGCGCTGCCCTCCAGTTCATCGGCGAGTAGCCACGCACGTCCTGCAACACGTGACCGCATTCGTGGGCAGCTACCGCAGCAGCGGCCAGCGAGCTGGAATTGTAAATACCTTGCGACAAGCGGACAGCTTTGGCGGAGGGATCGTAATGGTCGGTGAGCTCGCCCGCAACAGGTTCGACTTTCACTCCTTCAACATTCATGCGAGACAAAATAGCTTTGGCTACCTGAGCACCTGTCATGCCCAGGCTGGAAGGAATTTGTGAGTACTTACGATACGTACCTTTGATGTGACTTTGCGCCCACATCATCAAAGCCATACCCGGTAACAACACCAAATATGAGGGATGGAAATACATTGACTTGTTTCTCCAACAGAGCACGACGCCGGAAGGGATGCGAGTGACCGTGGGTCAGCGCGTGGGTCAGCAGGGAGCGATCGCTAGTTTTCCGGGTCGAATGCCAACACTTGACCGACCTGCAACCTCGCCCCATTCGCAAAATCCCAAGCTGACTGCATTTTTTTGCCAGCCGGCTGAACTTGGGTGATTGCCAGGGGCTCGGAGCCCGTACCCACGGAAAATCCTACATTTTTAATTATATCCAGCACTTTTCCAGGGCTCGATTCGGCTCCCGGAGAGATTTCCGTACCTGGCGGCTTGGAGCCCAAAATCTTGAGGCGATCGCCTTCAATGCCGGTAAAGCAGTTGGGATAGAAACCGCGAATGCGATCGTGCAGTTGTTGCGCTGACAGCGTCCAATCGAGACAAAAATCCGGTTTTTTTAAGAGTGGAGCATAGGTAGCTAGGTCTTCAGACTGAGATTGGGGTTCGAGATTGCCCGTATCGAGTTCGATCAGCGTTTTAACCAATAGTTCGGCTCCCAAAGGGGCTAAAACAGCAGCCAATTCGGGGGCGGTTTGCTGCGGGGAGATGGGTACGCTAGCTTTCAACAGCATGTCTCCTGTATCCATACCTTCGTCCATCAGCATGGTGGTAATGCCGGTTTCGGGTTCGCCGTTGGCGATCGCCCACTGAATGGGAGCGGCACCGCGATACGCGGGCAGCAGCGAGCCGTGCACGTTGATGCAGCCCAATCGCGGCATGGCTAATACGTCCGGCCGCAGGATCTGACCGTAGGCAACGACGACGAACGCATCGGCATTGAGCGCTCGTAAGGCCTCTAGGGTCTCAGGAGACTTGCGCAGGCGTTCTGGTTGCCAAATGGGAATTTCGCGCTCGACAGCAAGGGCTTTCACGGGCGTAGGTTGCAGCTTTTTACCGCGTCCCTTGGGGCGATCCGGTTGTGAGAGAACGCCGACTACCTCGAATTCGGGGCGATCGAGCAGAGCTTGTAACGTAGGTAACGCAAACTCTGGCGTTCCAAAAAACACGACTCGCATTCTTAGATTCACCCGCGCGACACATAACAAACAGATGCAGGCATTCTCGCACGATGAATTTATGCGATCGCGTTAAGGCTCGATGACATTTTGCTGGATATAATTGTCGCTCAAGTAGCCTGTGATACCTTTTGGCTTTTGACGTGTGGAGTGAGTAACCGTGAATTCAGATCGAAAGTATCTGCGGAAAAGTAGTGTTGCTATCATCGCCGGGTGTTTGCTCGGAGCTTGCAGTGCGGGAGATAATCAGCCGCTGACAAGTGTGAATCCAGCCCGATCGACATCGGGTGCAACCTCTTCAGTTGTAGCAACGTCAGGTTCCTCGGCACTTCGAACGGGCAATGCTGTTTCGGCTATTTATCAACAGACTGATGCTGATACCGTAACGTTTGACGATCTCGGCATTTTGATTGCAGCTATTCAGGGAGGAACGGTCTCGCAAAGCCTCGCAGACGGAGCCTCCACGTTACTCGGAAAAACCGTCATCCCAGGTCAGATAAGCATCCTGCCTAATACCAGCAATTCTGACTTCTCCACCCAGTCGTTAGCAACCAATACCGACCTCGACCTGTTAGATGCCGGGGTTTTGTACGCAGCATTCCTGCTCGGGGATGCGGGCACGCCTGAGGCTATCGATGTCGCGATCGACGCTCTCCTCGAAGGAGATGTGACTAATCCGATCGGCGGAAATTTACTCGATCCTGCTGACGTTAACCTCAGCTTGCTGCCGGGGGCTGAGTCTCAGTTTTGGACGTTTGCATCTCATTCCTGTGGCAGCACTCGTACAGACGATTTGCATTTTGACGATCGCAATACGGGCTATCTAGGCTGCGGCACGTCCAGCAGTGGCGGTCGAGGACTATTTCAGACAGAAGATGGTGGTCTTACCTGGAATCCTGTGAGCGATCCGGATGGATTCCTAGATGGGATGCGCATCAATACCATTTCCCGCAGTAGCGATGGCTTGCTTTATGTGGGGGGTGAAGCGGGTGGATTCAATGTCGTCAGCGTCGATACGGACAACAGTAATAGCGTGGCGGAAGTCTTCACTACGCGGCCTACCGTTGGATTTAGTTTCAGCGTCGGTACCTTCAGACGGAATTCCGATGGGTTTGCGATCGCCGAATCCCTAACGGGGGCCGATCTCGTCTTTCGCGAAAGCGATAGCAATGACGCGCAAGGAAGCTGGCAGGACGGCAGCAATTGGAACGAGCCATTCAGACCGTCTTCCCGCTTCCAAATTCTTGACATGGTGCTATATCGCGACCAGTTTTACGGTTCGGGCAGTACGATTAGCGAGCCGAATTTTGTCTTTTTGCCACCCCAGACACCTCAGGGGGGAGTGGAGTTCGTCCCCGTCGCACTCTCTCCTGAAAGTGGCATCGGAGCATTTGACGGTGAACTGTGGGGGATTGCCGTTAACGATGACGGCATCGTCGCTGGCGGGGTAGACCAAAGCAATGGCATCGGCGTCGTCTATGCCTCCAACGACGATCCCTATACGGCCAGCAATTGGACACAATATAAACTGTCAACTCTCTTCGATCGAGAGGACTCGACCTGGGTTGAAGGCGTTTGTCGCTCCTCCGAACAAATTGTGGCCGTGGGGCGTTTCTCTCGCAGAGATACGGGCATCGTGCTGGTCTCCAAAGATAACGCTCAAACCTTTGAAGACATCACCCCTATGCTGCCGGGGAATCCACCACGCGAGATTCCGGCGCTGTACGAATGCGAAACCTTTGACAACGGCGATATCGTCGTCGGTGGTGCGGGCGGCTTTGTCGGGGTCTACACGCCGCAGCAATAACTTCCTCGGTAAAAAAGTCAGAGGAAGAAAGTTAGAGGCGATCTCCTTCAGGTTCGCGCCGATCGCCTTGCGCCATTAATTTCAGCAATTGCTACCTAATCACCATTCCCAGCAGGCTCGGAGAGGTCGTAACGTAAGATTGATGTCCTCAATTTTGCTGTTTTCAGCTTCTTACCCGTCATGTTCTGCGACTACCTGCAAATGATTTTGACCGCGCGTGTCTACGACGTGGCTAGTGAAACTCCGTTGGAGGTAGCGCCAAATCTCTCGAAACGCCTACAGAATCAAGTGCTGCTCAAACGAGAAGACATGCAGTCCGTGTTCTCGTTTAAATTGCGCGGCGCATACAACAAAATGGCGCATCTGCCCCATGATGCGCTGCAGCGCGGAGTCATTGCGGCTTCGGCTGGCAACCACGCTCAAGGTGTCGCCTTAGGAGCGCGGCGTTTGGGCGCGCGCGCGATTATCGTCATGCCCGTCACCACCCCCCAAGTCAAAGTGGATGCCGTCAAGGCCCGGGGAGGGGAAGTCGTGCTGTTTGGCGATACGTATGACGATGCGTATGCTCACGCTCGCCAACTCGAAACAGACAAGGGTTTGACCTTCGTACATCCTTTCGACGATCCCCACGTGATTGCGGGTCAGGGCACGATTGGCATGGAAATCATGCGGCAGCACCAACAGCCGATTCACGCCATTTTTGTCGCGATCGGCGGAGGGGGCCTGATTTCTGGAATTGCAGCTTACATCAAGCGGTTGCGACCCCAAATCAAAATTATCGGCGTCGAGCCCGTGGATGCCGATGCGATGTATCGCTCTCTGCGGGCTGACAAGCGCGTACGGCTGCCGCAGGTGGGACTGTTCGCGGATGGCGTAGCCGTGCGGGAAGTCGGAGAAGAGACATTTCGATTGTGTCAGCAGTACGTGGACGAAGTAATTCGGGTCGGGACTGACGATACCTGTGCTGCGATTAAAGACGTGTTTGAAGATACGCGCTCGATTTTGGAACCGGCAGGAGCATTAGCGATCGCCGGAGTCAAAGCCTATGTCGAACGCGATCGCGTTCAGAATCAGACCCTCATCGCCGTGGCTTGCGGAGCCAATATGAACTTCGATCGCTTGCGGTTCGTGGCCGAGCGGGCAGAGTTGGGCGAAAACCGCGAGGCCATTTTTGCCGTCACCATTCCTGAAGAGCCGGGCAGTTTGCGACGATTTTGCCAATGCATTGGCAGACGCAATCTCACCGAATTTAACTACCGCATTGCCGATGACAATATCGCTCACATCTTTGTCGGGTTACAGACTCGCGATCGCCGAGATGCAGCCGAAATGCTGGAAACATTTGAATCAAGTGGGTTTCAAACGCTCGATCTCACCGACGACGAACTGACCAAAATGCACTTGCGGCACATGGTGGGGGGGCGTTCGGCTTTAGCGCGAGACGAATTGATTTATCGCTTCGAATTTCCCGAACGACCGGGAGCATTGATGCAATTCGTCAGCTCCATGAGCCCCAACTGGAATATCAGCCTGTTTCACTATCGCAACAATGGCGCAGACTATGGCCGTATCGTAGTAGGCATGCAGGTTCCTCCACAGGAAATGTCCGAGTGGCAAGCCTTTTTAGACACCTTGGGATATCGCTATTGGGATGAAAACGACAACCCGGCATATCACTTGTTTCTGGCTTAATCCTCATCTCGAACAGCCTGGACGAACAGCAGCATGGCAAGCGAGCGCACGGATTCTTCCGATGCTCCACCCCCAGTCTGTTGGCGCGCAGCCTGCAAACAATATTGGAGCATTTGCGCGTTGCGATCGATTCGAGCTTGCCAGTCACCTTCTGCAGGTGTTTCGAGTTCTTCCGATGTTTCAAGGGCGATCGCCACCTGTTTGAGTTCGGCCAAAGAGCGATCGCGCGTATCCTTTATTGTCACTTGGGGATTGCGACTTGAAGGATCTGACTCAGTTTGAAATGCTTGCTTGCGCAATTTGCGTCGTTCGAACTCTTCCGTAAAGCTGGACGCAACGATTCCTGCAGGTAGGGCAAACATACCGATACCGAGAAAGGCGAGCACTGCTCCAAATAACTTGCCGAGAGGCGTGATTGGATAAACGTCGCCATACCCTACTGTGGTTAACGTTACGACCCCCCACCACATAGCAGCTGGGATGCTGGGAAAGGCGTCGGGTTGCGCCTCGTGTTCAGCAAAGTACATCAAGCTAGAGGAAAAGACGAGTAGCGCCACGACGAACGCAAAAGCCAGCAATAATTCTTCCGACTTCGAGCTAATGCCGCGCATTAAATTTTTCAGCGAGTCAGAATAGCGGCCAATCTTCAGGAAACGTACGAAACGGAATAGTCGAAACAGGCGAAACATACTTGCAGGCAAGACAGCCCCCGCGTTGGCGGCTAGGAGCAGCACGAAGTACGGCAAAATTGCAGCCAGATCGACGATCGCCAATGGCGTTAAAGCATAGCGTACCCGTCCCCACAAGGGATGGCGGTAACGTGGAGCGATCGTGCAAGCCCACAAACGCAGAACATATTCCAGAGAGAAGGTGAGGACAACGAGCGTCTCCAGACCCTGGAGCAGCCAGCCAAACCGCGCGACCACACTCTGAGAAGTTTCGAGGATGAAAACACCGACATCGACCAGAACTAAGACGCAAATGACAATGTCATCGAGCTGACTGAGGGCATTGTCAGAATCGGTTTCGGTGAGTACGTGAAATATCTGTTGTCGGATTGAGAAAGCCATCTGCACCGGCATCACAATGAACGGAAATTGCGCTCATCTCTTTTAGGGAAATTGCGCTTCTGCAGCTATTATCGAATCTATTTTGACTTCAGTTAGAAACACCTTTGATGTTGGCTGTTATCGAGAAGTTCAAATTAAGTTGAGTTGTTTGGCGTACTCGTCAGGTTGCTGCCTTTTCCCCCTGTTCGATCGCCATGCTGGAATGCTGACATGGGCGACGAACCACGTTCGGAGGTTAGCAACTTCGCAAGCGCTCAAGCTTTCTAAATCCAAAGCGACCGGAAATAATGCCTCAACAGGTGATGTGGCCCACTTCACGTCGCAGGTAACGCGATCGCGGCCAAAGGGCAGAGCGCACTCCGGCATCCGAGCCAGGTGAAGCCGGAGTGCGCTCTGCTGGCGAAACATATTGCGCTGACGTTGAAGAATGGCGACGCGACGAGCTCGGGCGGTCTTATAGTCCAATATGGGAGCTGGATATGTTTCCATAGCAGGCGGTTCCCCCAGTTGGGCTGGGCTCAGTTCGGCCAATTCTGGCACCCAACGCTTGATGAACGCGCCGTTTGGGTCGCAACGATTTATGGCGAGCTGGCCGGGATGATAGATGCGCGTCCATGATTTATCGATGCAGTGAGTCACCCCAGCTTGCATGGCCCACTGGTAGTGGTCGATAGGACAATCGCCGTCGATGAGATGACGCATGAAGTGAAGCGCGCCGTAGCGCCAATCCATCCCCAAGAGGTTGGCCAAAAAGCTGGCATAGATGGCGCGAATGCGAAAGTTTAGCTGTTGCCACCCTCCAGTTGCCAACAAGCACCGAGCGGCGGCATCTACGATGGGAAATCCAGTGCGTCCTTCTTGCCAAGCGCGATACAGCTCTTCGTCAAACGACCAACCGTCTTCGTCAAATACGGTGTAGAGCGACCGCACTTCCAATTGCGGCAGGTAACGAAAGCGTTGAGCAAAGCCGCTGCCCCAGCGCAATCTGGAAATGAGTTGTTTAGCGCTACGTCGTACGCGAAGATCGGGCGATCGCTGTAAAGGTTTGACCGTTTGATAGCATTCTCGGACAGAAATCGCTCCAAATTTGAGATAGGGACTGAGGCCTGACGTGGCTTCAGCGGCTGGATACGACAGTTGCCAGTAGTAGCGCTCTAAATTGCGATCGCAAAACCGTTGCAAAGCTTTTCGTGCTGCTGCCGTGCCGCCAGCGGGTACGAGCTTACCGTCGGGAGCCCAGTCTATGTCGGACAGTTTCGGTAGAGGCACGCTGGCAATATCCGTTGGCACGTCGACTCGTGCGGGAGTCGGAATCGTCTCCTCGTTCATTTTGGCAAACCACCAGTTGCGATAGGTGGGGTAGGCAGTCAGACGATCGCGACTAGCGGCTGGCTCGAACCAGCGAATTCTCAGGCTGTTGTCTTGCAGGGCGCGATTGAGGCGAGCGTCACGACTGCGGCCGTAAATGCGCTCGCAGTCAGTGTGAGCGTAGATGCCGTCAGCTTGGCTTGAGCGAATTAAGTCGGGCAGAATCCGCACGGGATCACCTGAGCGCAGGATGAGACGGCCGCCTAATTTATGTAAATCTCGGTCGAGCGCTCGCAAGCAATCCAGCATGAAGGCGACTCGCGCCGAGCCCGTTTCAGGATGGTGCAGGAGAGAGTTATCGAGAATGAAGACGGGAATTACGGCTCCGCGCCGAGCCGCCCGCAATAAGGGAAGGTGGTCACTCACGCGCAAGTCGCGACGAAACCAAACAATCGTGCGATTCATGGATAGAGATCGCGAGGCGCTACAGCTAGTTCGAAGGATGCTTCCGAACGCGGAGCGGAAAACTGACGAGCTTTCCCAGCATAAACACTCGTCGGTATTCAGAAGGGCGATCGCCACCACTACTTTCGGCAGAGGAGTTCGCTACACTTTGTGAACGCCGATCTCACTCCCGATCTGCCATGACGAACTACGCTCCCGGTCGCAAACACATCATTCTCAATTCCCATCCCGGAACAGCAGGGAGTGAAGCGATTCCAATTCAGTGGGGTCATGCCGATCCTCTACAGCGAGGGCCGATCGTGGCTACTTTGGCGAATGCCGCGCATCGCAACGCGATCGGGACGCATTCGGGGAGCTATGCCATCTATCGGGCTCTGTCGGTAGCCAGTGGCGCTCTTGAACCTTCTCATCGAGCCGATCTGACCGATACAGCTCCAGCCGTTACTCTCGGTCCCCATCCCAGCTGGAGCGATCCGACCAAAATCGTTTCTCTCGATCCCTTTGGGGGTTTAGTGCGAGAGGCATACGCCGATTGTTACGCGCAAGGCTACGACATCCGACCCACGATCGCCATCACCAAAGCTCGTCTCACCATTCCGGAAATGCAAGGAGCGATCGCGTGCAGTCGCTTGCCTGTAGACGGGAGATTCGTGCTGCCGGGAGGCATGTTGGCGGTGACGAAGGTGGCGATCGAGCCCGTGTGGTATCTGCCGGGAATCGCCCGCCGCTTTGGAGTAGAAGAGGGGAAGTTACGGCGGACGCTGTTCGAGCAGACGGGGGGGATGTTTACCGAATTAGTCACCCGTTCCGATTTAGAGGTGTTTTTACCACCCATCGGAGGCGTAACGATTTACATCATTGGCGACGTGGAAGCGATCGCCGATCCGAATCGGGAGCTGGCGGTGCGCGTCCACGACGAGTGCAATGGTTCGGACGTGTTTGGCTCGGATATTTGTACCTGTCGGCCTTATTTGGTTCACGGGTTAGAAGTGGCGGTAGAGACGGCCCAGGCTGGCGGTGCAGGTGTGGTCATCTACACGCGCAAAGAGGGGCGGGCGCTGGGCGAGGTGACGAAGTTTTTGGTGTATAACGCTCGCAAGCGGCAGGAAGGGGGCGATCGCGCGGAGGCATATTTCGAGCGGACGGAATGTGTAGCAGGGGTGCAGGATATGCGTTTTCAAGAGCTAATGCCAGACGTACTGCATTGGCTGGGCGTGACTCGGATCGATCGCTTGGTATCGATGAGTCATCACAAATACGATGCGATCGTGCAGTCAGGCATTGAAGTGGTCGAGCGCATCCCGCTCCCCGAAGGATTAATTCCTGCAGACGCACGCGTTGAGATTGATGCCAAAAAAGCATCTGGCTACTACTCGGGAAGCGAGGACACGAGTGTAGGCACCTAGATTTATGAGTGAAATTGTTGTTAAAACCGACTGCAATCTTATCGAGCTTGAGATAGGCACACCGCCGCTTATTCATTCATTCTTCGAGCAGCGATCGAGCGATCGAGGGCGCACCAGAGCCTAATGGGTTCAATACCCGTGTTATGTAGCAACACCTTCCTTCCATTCTTCAGGAGGAGAATGATGCGATCGACGCCAGTGGAGCCTACTTGAATAGAGGCAGACAGCATGTTCGTGACAGGGAAACAATTTCGTCTTAGGAAATAGACCACTTTAAGTTCTTGACCATCGAACTCGGCTTTGACAATTGTTTGCTCAATCATCATGCAAGTTATATACAACATACAAGCAACAATCGATAGACAACGTAGAGTGACCCATATGTCGAATGATGCATTTGAGAGAATGGCTTCTACGATTTCAATGCTTATGACGACTGACGTAACTAAGAATCCAATAATGATACGAGCTCTTATAAGATTACTATTGCGCGACTTTAGAGGTATGAAATGCGATTTAGCTTGCTCGCTTCTGCGAATGAGAGCTTCTAGAACTCGATCGACTTCACCTATGAGAAAGGGGATCCAAACGATATTGTTGCTCCTTTTAAGCAAAGAATTATCTGTCTGAAGCAACTCAAATCTTCCCATGCGTTTATTTGTTCGCAATCTATAGGACTTGCTGAGTTGAATGCAAGCTTCTTCTTTCTTAAAACGAAGTTCGATCGCTCGATCGGCAGAAATCAAGAGCGAATAACCTTGCAAACTGATGAACGTCCTGAATATCAGGAATGCTGCGAAGACTCCAAAAAGTGCCAATAGACATAAGATTGTGAATGAGAAAAGAGATAAGCTTGCCCCAGAAATAATGGGATAAGTGAATCCTGCTGCTATTAACAGGAGAACCACAGTAGTAGCAGGCATGAACCGCAAAGTCTGCCTCGGTATGAAATATTCTTTAGATTGCATTTCTACAGGTCGTGCAACTGCTACTAGCTGCCACGATAGCAACTGTGTCGCGATTTGTTCTCTTAGCTAAGAATGATTGTTGAAAACTCCGTACGCGCTCTAGTTTGCGTACGCTTTCCAATTCAATCCTGAAGCATCGCTCACGACAAAATAGGGGTTGAGGAGATTGGGTTTGTTGTAGCTCAAAGGGGAACCGTCAATATTGCTGACGGTTCCGCCTGCGTGTTCCACGACAGCTTGAGCAGCAGCCGTATCCCACTCCATCGTGGGGCCAAAACGAGGATAAAGCTGCGCCGTACCTTCAGCTACCAGACAGAGCTTGAGCGAGCTCCCTTTTGAAACCACCTCGATCGCCATACCTGCTGCTGTCAGCTTGTCTAAAAAGTCCTGCGTTTCTTTGCCCGCGTGAGAACGGCTCGCTACGACGTTCAAGGTCGTTCCGGAAGAAACAGGGGCATGGGTCACTTGAATTGGTGTGGTGGCTGCACCTGCAACTTGTTTAAATGCGCTCAACCCGGAAGCACCCCAGTAGGTCGTATCTAAGACAGGAGCGTGAACCACACCCAATATGGGTTTGCCTTGCGACACTAGCGCGATATTCACCGTAAACTCGCCGTTGCGCTTGATGAACTCTTTCGTGCCGTCCAGCGGATCGACGAGCCAGAATGTCTCCCAGCTTTGCCGCTCCTCGTAAGGAATCTCTTTGGACTCTTCCGACAAAATTGGAAATGCAGGATCGAGTTGTTTAAGAGCGTCCGTGATGATCGTGTTAGCAGCCAGATCGGCTTGAGTCAGCGGCGAATCATTGTCCTTGAGTGTCGTCTCAATCTCCGCTTGACCGTATACCTCCAAAATGGCCTTGCCCGCCCGAATAGAAATGTCAACAATCTGTGGGGCGAGGGTTTCTAACAGCGAAGTGGCGATCGCGCTCACGATGATTCTGACTCCGAACAATAGGGACGAACGACTGTAAACCCTAGCAATTTTCCCGCACGCAGCCGCAACTGGCTACCCCTAGGTACTATGGCACCATACCATTTCATTGAAGTACCTTCGGGGCTCTTCTCAGTCCTCAGACTCCTCCGCACGGGAATTACGTATGAGCGTTGCTGTCATCCTCACCATCGCGATCGCTGTTATCACTACCTTTATTTGGGCGATCGTGACTTGGGCTGACTCGCAGCCGCCGGATCGACTGGAACTGGCTGTCGAACGATGGACCGTCGATCTCTCCGATCCGCAACGATATCACCTCGGCGGCACGCTGTTAATGAAAAACCTCAATCCCAAATCGGAAGCTACGCTCAACCAGTTCCAACCTCGACTGGTATTGCTTAGCGACGGCAATTTGGACGGGATTCATACGCGCATGCGGTACGAAAGCACTGAGAATCCTCGCGATGACAACTACTGGGTTGCCACTCTTATCGGCTCGCAGGAAGCACTACCCATCAAAGTCAGCATCGAGCTCACGGGCGAAGGCCTAGACCAACTCAAATCGGCTTTCTTGCAGGTGAACTACATTCAGTACGGTCGCAAGCTGCGTCAGTCAAAGTTCGGTCACGTCGTTTGTCCGCTGCGGGATCCAGTTCCCATGCAGGAAAGTGACTGGCAGGAGCGCAGCAACAGTCACGTGATGCCTGTCCGCACTCCTTTGCTCACGTCACAAGATGATTTGAGCAGTATCGCGCGCGATTACGTGAAACCTTGGGCACAGCCAGGAGACTATTTAGCCCTAGCAGAAACAGCAACAGCGATTGTCCAAGGCAACTACCGCCATCCATCTTCCATTCAGCCCCAATTGCTAGCCCGAACTCTCTGTCACTTTTTCCCATCCAAAACTAGCTTGTGCAGCGCCTACGGCATGCAAACGCTGATCGATACCTCTAACAGCTGGCGAGTAACGTTCGCATTTATCGCGGGTGTATTAGCCAAAGCGATCGGTCAATCAGGGGTGTTTTATGCATTAGCAGGTTATCAAGCAGCATTGATTGACGACCTGACGGGGACGCTGCCACCCTACGATCAATTTTTGGTTTTGGGGCCAGAGAATCCACAGGAAACGGTAGATCGCGTTCGGGATGAAACTGGAATAGAAGTAGCGATTGTCGACGCGAATGATTTGGGGGAAGTTAAGATACTGGCAGCAACTCCGGGTATTGACCGCGAGACCCTGATTGAGGCGCTACGCAGTAATCCTGCTGGCAATGCTGCCGAGCAAACTCCTCTAGTTTTGGTGCGGCCTCTGGGAGACCGCTAAAGGTTCTCGTAATTAGTTCTCGTTTGAACATTCCCACACTGGACGGCTGGTGGCGATCGCGTTATTGTTTCTCACTTCACCATGACTGACACTTCCTCATCTGAATCGGCACTCACAGCCAAAGGCGACGCGGCCGACCTGATATTGCATCCCATTCAGTACAGCGATCTGGATGCGGTCGAAGCTCTCTTTCGCGAAGCATTTACTGACGAGTACGGCGATCGCGCCATTGATATCAGCAGTCAAATTCAACGGATGCGACGCTGGTATGGCCCCATCAAGGCCTTGAGTTTATTTCCCAATCGCTTCCAACACCTGTTTACCGTTCACGTGGCCGAACGCGATCGCGACGTATTGGGCATGATTCAGGTCTCGCCCTTCAATCACGCCCGTACTACTTGGCGCATCGATCACGTGGCAGTTTCTAGCCGCGCCCAACGTCAAGGTATTGGCTCGCGCCTGCTGCGGCACTGCATGGAGCACTTCCGCGAAGCTCACACCTGGATGCTGGAAGTAAACATTCACAATAAAGGAGCCATGAGCCTGTATCGGCGTAACGGCTTCCAGCCTCTCGCTCAAGTTACGTACTGGTCGATTCCACCCGAGCGCCTGGCAGACTTGGCTAAGAGCAAACCCTCGCTACCGAATCTTTTACTGGCTGGCAACAGCGATGCGCCGCTCATCTATCAACTCGATACGGCTTCGATGCCGCCCTTAGTGCGACAGGTTTACGACCGCCACGCGGACGATTTTCGTTCCAGCCTGTTCGACCGAGGTATTGAGTCTCTAAAGCAATCGGTGAGCAATACGGAGCGGGTTCGCGCCTACGTGCTCGAACCTCAACGCAAAGCCGCGATTGGTTATTTCAACTTAAAGGTGGCGCGGGCTGGCACGCAACCCCACGTCGCTCAACTGACCGTGCACCCCGCCTATACGTGGCTCTACCCCGAGCTGATGGCTCAAATGGCCCGCGAAGTCCAATCCTGTCCGCAGCCGCAGCCGCTATACTTAGCGTCCACCGATTACCAAACCGAACGGGAAGAGTTCCTGCTCAAGATTGGTGCGGAAGATATGGAACGCACGCTATTGATGTCGCGTTCGGTTTGGCACAAAGTGCGGGAGAGCCGCGTAAAATTTGAGAATCTACCTCTAGAGAGCATGCTGAGATCGCTGCAGGTGAAGCAACCTCTGCCCGAACCGTTCGATCGCGTTTCGATGGATTCTATGGGATCTACGAGCGGAGAAGAGCGACCCGATCCTGGGCACAGTTAGACAGTTAGAGATCGCGCGAAATGAAGATGAGATGAAGATACGATGAGGGTACGCGAATTGGCAGTGGTCGAGAGCGCGTACCACATTTGATCGGCGCGTCAGCTTTCGCGAATAGTTTGTGTCGATAAAGTTAACGCCTGTAGGTTGTATGTCCAAAGTATTGTTAGTTGAGGACGATCCACTTAACGCCCGCGTGTTCGAGGCGGTGCTGAAAAGTCGGGGTGGATTTGAGGTACTCAAGAGTCAGAACGTGGAGGAAATTCTCCTGTTGGCTCAGGGGCAGAAGGTGGACATTATTTTGATGGATGTCTCGCTGTCGCAGAGTACGTACAAGGGCGAAGCCGTCGACGGCATTCGCATTACCCAGATGTTGAAGGGAGATGTGTCTTCTCAAATTATTCCGGTGATTTTAGTGACGGCTCACGCTATGCAAGGCGACCGCGAGCAGTTTTTGGCCGAGAGCGGCGCTGAGGACTATATCGCCAAACCCGTGATCGATCATCAAGGCATGGTGGACAAGATCAATCTGTTGATTCGGTCCCGCGCTACCTAGCCTCGGCACGCTAAGCTCTTATGGCCGTAGCAATTGATAAGGGTTCGAGATGGTGACTTCGGTGGCGCGCGCGCCCCACTTTCCCATTGCTGCCGTAGTGGGTCAGGAGCTCGTTAAAACAGCATTGGTATTAGCTGCTGTCGATCCGGGATTGGGAGGCGTCGCAATTGCCGGACGGCGAGGGACGGCCAAGTCCGTACTGGCGCGGGGGCTTTACGACCTGCTGCCGCCGATTGAAATTATTAAAGGATCTCCTTGCAACGACGATCCGCGCTCTCCCCAGGCTTGGTCAGACTGGGCTAAAGCTGCGTATCCTGACCCAAATGTTTTTCCTGACACTGAAGTCATTCCTGCACCGTTCGTGCAGGTTCCGCTAGGAGTCACGGAGGATCGCCTCCTTGGCGCTGTTGATGTGACGCAATCAGTGAAAACGGGCAATACGGTCGTTCAGCCCGGGTTATTAGCTGCAGCTCATCGCGGCGTTTTGTATGTCGATGAGATGAATCTGCTCGACGACCAAATTACCAATTTACTGCTGACTGTCACTAGCGAGGGGGTCAATCAAATCGAACGGGAAGGCATCAGCCTCCAACACCCCTGTTGCCCTATTCTCATTGCCACTTACAACCCAGAAGAAGGCAATCTTCGCGACCACTTGCTCGACCGAATGGCGATCGCGCTTTCTGCCGACATGCCCATGAGCTTGAGCGAGCGGATGGACGTGGTGGAGCGGGCTAATGCCTTTGCCGATCGTCCGGAGGCTTTTTTCAGTCAGTACGGTGAAGAGCTCGACCGATTGCGCACCCAAATCGTACTGGCGCGGGAGTGGCTCTCAGACGTACGTCCCACCCCGGCTCAAGTGCGATATCTGGTGGAAGAAGCCATCCGTGGCGGCGTTCAGGGTCATCGCGCCGAATTATTCGCCTTGCGGGCTGCCAAGATCCTGGCTGCGTTAGACGGACGGACGACTATTTTGGCTGACGATCTGACGCAAGCTGTCGAACTTACAATCGTGCCGCGATCGCTCGACCTCGATACTCCTCCTTCCGAGGCGCCACCGCCACCGCCGCCACCGCCCCCTGAAAATGCTGACGGTGACGAACCGGACGATCGAGTCGACGATCCGCCCGATCCTGAAGACGAATCAGACAGCGATCGAAGTCCGCCCTCGATCCCGGAAGAATTTGTCTTCGATCCCGAAGGCGTTATTCTCGATCCCGAGTTGCTGGAGTTCGCGCAAACGACCCGTAAACAGGGCAAATCTGGCTCGCGCAGCGTCGTGTTCAGCGACGATCGCGGTCGTTACGTCAAACCGATGCTGCCCCAAGGTCCCGTGCGGCGTATTGCGGTCGATGCCACGTTACGCGCGGCGGCTCCTTATCAACAGGCACGTCGTCGCCGCCATCCGGGGCGCACCGTCATCGTGGAAGAGGGCGACATTCGCAGCAAACGTCTCGCGCGCAAAGCCGGAGCGCTGGTTATTTTTGTGGTGGATGCCTCTGGTTCGATGGCACTCAACCGCATGCAGTCGGCCAAAGGGGCCGTCCTGCGCTTGCTGACTGAGGCGTACCAAAATCGCGACAAAGTGGCGCTGATTCCATTTCAAGGTGAACGGGCTGAAGTGCTGCTGCCGCCCACCCGCTCGATCGAGGCAGCTCGTCGCCGCCTAGAATCGATGCCTTGCGGAGGGGGCTCGCCATTCGCCCACGGTCTGACTCAAGCAGTCCGGGTGGGAGCGAACGAACTCTCCGCTGGAGACGTGGGTGAGGTCACCATCGTGGCCCTTACTGACGGGCGGGGGAATATTCCTCTCAGTCGTTCTTTAGGAACGCCGCCCGACCCCGAACTCCCCAAGCCCGATCTCAAACAAGAGTTGCGGGATATTGCAGCTCGCGTGCGCGCGCTAGGGTTCCGCTTTTTACTGATTGACTCGCAAAGTCGCTTTGTCTCCAGTGGCTTCACCTCAGAGCTAGCCAATCTAGCCGGAGGTAAATATTTTTATTTACCGCGGGCTAGCGATCGCGCCATTGCTGCTAAGGTCCGCGAGAGCTTTCAGGCTGCTGAAGCTTAGCGTTTGTCCGCTAGACCTCGAGCGAGTGCCTGTCCCACTCTCAACCTAAGATCCTCGACGACCGCAGAGGAGTGGCGAGGGTATCCTGTAAGTAGTCATTCGCACTGTCAGAGCGCGATCCACTTACTCGGGCGTCCAAGTATTCCCATGGGAATTGAGGCCACTCTGATGCCGCACGGGCAGCGAACGCTAGCGGCGATCGTTTTCAGCGACGTCGTCAATTTTAGTGCCCGCATGAATCGAGATGAAGTGCATACGCTGGTTCTCGTGCAGCGAGATTTGGAGTTGATGTCCCGTCTCTGCTGCGAGCATGAAGGCCAGGTTTTAAAATCTACAGGTGACGGGCTGTTGATGTACTTCAATAGTGCCGTTCAGGCCGTGCTCTGCGCCCAGGAAATTCAAAAAGCGATCGCCACTGCTGCCACCCAGATGCCCAGTACAGAGGTGCTGTTACACCGCATCGGTATTCACCTTGGAGACGTGTTTGTCAGCGAATCAGATGTTATGGGGGATGGGGTCAACATTGCCGCCCGCCTGCAAGCAGAGGCCGAACCCGGTGGAATTTGTCTCTCGCAAGTGGTGTACGACGTCGTCAAACGTCGCCTGGCCTTGAAAGCCTCTTACTTAGGGCCGCGCGAACTCAAGAATATCCAAGAAGCCGTTCACGTTTACCAAATTCTGCTGGCGGTTCAATCCAGCACTACCGAAGTTGAGGTCGATCCGACGCATCTCACCACTCCACTCGGTCCCTTATCCGCCTCCACCCCCCTACTCGTCCCCGACAGTCTGCGATCGCAACTGGAAACACTCCTGACCCGAGCTATGGGTCCCATGGCTAAAGTCATTCTCGACCGTGCCCTTGCCGAAGCCAATACCCCTCGTGATTTGGCCGATCGCCTGTTGCGTCACATTCCGACGTCCGTACATGACAGTTTCCGAGAGGAAGCTCGGCAACTGTTGGCAAACAGCGTTGAAACCCCTACAGAATTACCATCCACGGACGGGTTCACCGTACCTAAATCGGAGCACTCGCCAGTTCGGACTCCTGGCGAAAACGCAGTTAAAACTCCCCCCCTCAGTCCGTCGGCAAAACCGAGAACAACACCTACGGCCTTCCCCACGCCCCCGGCTGTCCGACCCGCCCGACTAACGTTGACTGAAGCGGAAGAGTCCAGCTTGCAAACGCTCTTAGCCCGAGCGGTTGGCCCCATGAGTCGCATCCTGGTCAAACAGGCACTCGTCAACGCCAGCACCCCTGCTGAATTCGTCAACTACATCACGCGATCGCTGCCGGACAATACGCGCGCATCCGTGCGCCACAGCATCGAAAGCCTCCTGCTGCCATCGCATCCCGAAGTGGCGCAGCCCCCTCAAACAGTTGTTTCGTCTCGCCACACCATACCTACAGCTCAGACCAGTGCTGCTTCCCTGCCTGCCACATCGGCCAGACAAGAGCGTTATCAGCTCATCACGCCCGAATATCTCGAGCGCTGCCAAGCCGAACTGGTACTCTTGATTGGTCCGATGGCCAATATCGTCATGCAGCAAATCAAAGCTCGATGCCACCCACAGCTGACGAGAGCACACCTAATCGACAAGATTGCCGCCGCAATTCCGGATACCCGCCAGGCCAACATTTGGAGAGAGCGAGCGGCCCGCTTGCACTAGCAGGTGCTGCTACTCAGCTGTCTTGCTGTCCCAGCATATTCATGGCCATAGCTAAGCTGACGCGCATGCGGTTGAACGCTGCCGCTAAGACGCCAATTTCATCATTCGAGGTTTGCTCGAATTCGACATCCATCTTGCCCGTGCTGACTTCGTCTGCGACGTTAGCCATGCGCATTAGCGGTCGAATCACGGCCTTACGTAACAAAACATTGGTCAACAGCATCGCGAGGGTGAACGTAATAGCCACAATCCCCATTAATACGAACAATGACTGTCGCGCCTCGGTCACAATCGTGCTCGCCGGCACCGAAATCATCTGCGCGCCTACAATTTCATTCAGCTGCCAGCCAAAACCATGATCTCGTCCGTAGGTAGTCAGCATGCTAGCCGGAGCAACTTCTGGAGTGCTGTGACATTGCAAACAGCTTTCTCGTTTGACCTGAATAGGACGCGCAATGTAGTACAAATCGCCACCAGGATAAGACCGATAGCCAGTTTGTTCGTCTAAATTACTGTTCTCGCGAAAACGCTTGACGATCTCGGCTTCAAAGCTGTCGGCTTTATCTCTTAGATTCGTCGGATTGAGCGTGGCTTCCTTATAAAAGAAGTCCGAGTATTTGGAGTCTTCACGAAAGTTTTCAAACACTTCGCGGGCCGAATAGCCAGGTACGGTTTGAGGTAAGAATTCCGGTTCCGTAGCCAGGCGATCCACCAACTCAGGTCTGACTTGCGAACTCGTGTAGTCGCGGACGCCAACTGCCGTTCGGAGCAAAATCTCTGCTTTTGAAGTCACTTCAGCTTCAGCGACGCGGTTCAGCACGGTTTGAAACGCGATCGCCGTCATCAGCAACCCAATCGCGAACACCAACAACAGCAGCAGGTTAAATTTTCGACCGATTTTGAGATTGGCAAACATGACCGTGAGTGCAAGCTACAGACTATAAGTATATCTGTGAATAGAATACCCATGCCATTGATGTAAAGTTACAAAAAACGGTTTTCAGCCAGTTATTTGGTAGAAGAATCATCAATCAGCAGAGAACATCTGAAATACTTTTAACTCCGTCTGGGTAAAGCTGACTTGCTCTGAACTGCGATGTCACATGTAGTAGCCCCTCGGTATGAGAGCGTGGTTGACGAGGTGATGCTCTGTTTCTGAGGACCGCCATGCATTAGATTCGATGTTTGTGGACCATTGCCCTTGTCGTGGTGACGGGCTGTACGAACCGCGCTTCATCTCCCCGCGGCCGACTTCTGGTTGGAGTCGTGGCCTACGGTGAAGAACAACAGTCTCTCAATCGCTACGATCGCTTCCTGACTTATCTCGGCGAAAGTACTCAGGCCATTATCGAACTCGAACCCGCCCATAACGAACTCAAGGCGATCGAGCGCATTGAAAGTCAGACCTGGTCGCTAGCATTCGCCCCCCCCGGACTGGCCGCAATTGCGATCGCCAAAGCTCAGTATCAACCTCTGTTTCCATTGCAAGGTGCCAACACCGAACGCGCCGCGATCGTGGTCGCGCAAGAGAGTGCCTATCAAACCCTTGCCGAGCTTAACGGTGCTACTGTAGCTTTCGGGCAACCTGGCTCGGCCACGGGCTATTACCTACCTCTCTACGATCTCTACGGTCTGACATTGGCAGAAGCTCGGTTTGCGCCCACGCCCAAAACCGTTCTGGACTGGATTGCTTCTGGAGAGGTTGATGCCGGCGCGCTGTCTAAAGCTGAATTCGATCGTTTTCGGTTGGACGTCACTGCTGCTCCTCTGCGTGTCGTGCATACGAGTCGCAATCTCCCCACAGGAGTAGTACTCGTCGGCCCTACGGTCGATCGCCGACAGCAAGAACTCTTGCGCGATGTCATGAATGCAGCGCCGCCTGCCATTGCGACTGAAGCTGGCTACGTGCCCAATGCTGACGTACCTGACTACCGTTTTTTCATCGAAATTGTCGATAAAGTTAAACCCATAGAAAGTCAAATTCGCGATCGCCCCGCTCGCCTGTTCGCAAGTCCTTAACTAGCTGGGCGTGCAATCGGAATTGAGAAGGTTGGCAGCGATCGCGTCGAAATGTTACGGTAGCTATCGCATCATCAAGGCACAGTAGCTCAGTGGTAGAGCAGGGGACTCATAAGCCCTTGGTCGCGTGTTCAAATCACGCCTGTGCCATCATCCATCGAGTCAGATTTTAGCTCTAAGAGCAATCGAAGAGACCGCTCCTGATAAATCAGAACTTTGTCACGAAATGTCGGACATTTAAGGTTGACACTTCCTTGGCAACTCGTGATGGAGTAGGAATAATGTCGGCGCTGCCAGCCCCGTAGATAGTTGGGGAGAGTTAACCCGCATAGGCGAGCGAACTCGGCAGCGCCGCACTCATATAAAAATGCATAGAATATCGTCTACTTATATATCGAGGCGCAAGAGAGAAATTATGCGAACTGGGTATCCAGTCTGCCATGCCAGTTGTGCCAGAAAAGACTGAGCGCAGTTAAGTTATTCTCTGAAGCGAAACGCATTGTAGCGATCGCTACGATTTCTGGAGAGAGATTGCAGCTCCGGTCTCTCAAGGTAGCAGTGATGCAACTACGTACGCGGCAAGTAACCTTCACTACGGCTTTGTCGCGATCTCAATGCTTGCCACACCTATGCATCTTAAACTAATGTGCTTGCAAACTTGAAAGAATTCCTGAGCCATATTGGGGTGTCCCGAAAGTACTACGACAACTCTCTCAAGCAATTGCTCTCTCATGTAATTGCGGGCATCTAATGCACATCACTGATGACCAACTCTCCATCAGGACGATTGCAATGAGGCTGCCCCTCTGTTCGTGGCGTAATTTGAGAGCTGCTCGAGAACCGATTGCAAGAATCCGAGCGATTATGCCTTCACTGTTATGGTTCAAAACCGCATGCCTAAGAATAAATTTATACTTTTAATTGGGCCATTGACTCGCTTGAGTCAGATCACATCGAGCGTTAAAATTTACGTGTATATTATTATTTGATGAAATCCAGGGAAACACCATGAACTTGGCAAAAGCGTTGCAGATTCTCACGATTGTTGCTGGATTAGGCTTCACGACTTGGACGTTGATCGACGACCCGGCGAGCAAATCTGGCTCCAGCCAAGAGGAAGTTGACGCGGTTAGATCGGATATTGAGTACGATATGACTGCACATAATCAATCTGACGATCTCACCCGAGCTAGGCAGTAAATGTATAAATGTCAGCTTAAAGCATCTTGACCGACCTATTAAGATTGCTTTGTTGAGTTGTTGTTAAATACGATGCCCTTGTGTGCGTATATTTATATTCATCTTGTGCAAATATAGTCACACTTCTATCACTGATATAGAAGTCACGTTTCCTTCTAGTCTGGTGTCAGGGCTGAGAGCCTCGAAATGAGCTAGAGTTCTCAGAAGTACAGTACTGGGCGACATGATTTTTAATGCGTCGGATAAATCCCGACCGTCGTCCGGCAAGGTGCAAGCCTGCACGATAGCGATCGCGAGGGAGGAAGTGCAGCATGTTTAGCACGGAGTCTGGCTCGAAGGGTCACGTTTTAGTGATCGAAGATACGGAGAAACTGGCTCGTTTTGTCGAGTTGGAGTTAGGGTACGAAGGTTACCACGTCAGCGTCGCGTTGGATGGTGCAGAAGGCATGGTGGCCGCGCGCGAGCAAGAACCGGATTTGATTTTGCTCGACTGGATGTTGCCCGGTATCTCAGGTATCGAGATTTGTCGGCGGCTGCGTCAAACAGGTAACCGCGTACCCATTATTTTGATGACAGCTAAAGATGACGTTAAAGATCGCGTCGAGGGATTGGATGCTGGCGCTGACGATTATGTGGTCAAACCTTTCAGTATTCAGGAACTGTTGGCGCGAGTACGAGCGCACCTGCGGCGGACGGGAGGTCAGAGCGAAGGCAAGCTGGTTTTTCTCGATCTCACCCTCGATCCGCTGACGCGAGAGGTCGTCAGGCGCTCGGACGATAGCAGTGGCGAAGTGAAAAATCGTCACATCGAACTAACGGCAAAAGAATTCGATCTACTGCGTTATTTGATGGAGCATCCCCGACAAGTCTTGACTCGCCAGCAAATCCTAGAAAACGTCTGGGGGTATGACTTCATGGGAGATTCCAACATTATCGAGGTTTATATTCGCTATCTACGACTCAAGATCGAACAAGAGGGAGAAAAACGCCTCATCCATACGGTGCGTGGCGTTGGTTATGTGTTGCGGGATTAGTTGATGGTTTTGAACCGAGTGCAGTGTCTCGCGATCGCCCCTGCTGTTGCTCTGATGCTTGCTGGTGGGTTAGGTCTGTCGGTCATACCTACTGCTCGCAGCCAGACCAACCCAGCTGTAATTCAGACAGGCTCACCTGATGTTGATGACAATCGCGACTCGACCGCCGAGCTTGAAGAGGCTGATGCTGGGACCGATCCCGCCATTGCCTCAACCGCGAACCTCGAGTTGGATGTCTCTGTTCCTCTGGCTGGTGTTGCCGATCGCTTGGATTGGATGGACGAACCCTCGTTAGCTGCAGTAGGCATTCTGGAAGCACAGACCATCGCGGTTGTCGATCTGGATGCAGGAGAAACAGTTTGGCAGATTCCGGTGGGTTTTGCTCCCCATGTCGTTCGCTACGACCCGCAGCGTCGGCTCATCTTTGCCGCTGGAATTGACTCGGCCGAACTGGTTGCGATTGACGTTGCTGCTCGGAAAATCCAGCAAGTCTATCAGCTCCCCGCCGGTACGTTTGACCTGGCTCTAGATAGCCAGAACGGTCGTCTCTTCGCTACGCACCCGGCTAACCGTACATTCTCGGTTATCGATCTCAAGCGCCAACGAGCTCGGTCGCTCGCACTGCCGGGTTCGCCCCTAGCAATTGCATTTAACCCCGAAACAGAGCGTTTATTAGTGAGTCTGGGGGATGACGAAACGCTCGGATTGCTGGCCATCGATGCGGAGAGTGGCGAACTGCTAGCGCGACTCAAAAGTGGCAGCGTCCCTGAAGGCATGGCTCTAGATGTTGTCGGCCAGCGTCTAGTACTGCTCAACTCGGGTAGTAGCGATTTAACCGTCATCAATTTACGGAACTATAGCGATCGCCCCCTTACCGTTGGCCTTGATTGGCGACCGACGCGACTGGCTCTATCTGCTGACGGTAGCCGCGCGTACATCACGTCTCGGGATAGCGATCGCTTGCAAGTCGTGAATTTAGACTCAGGCCAGATTGAGGCTACTTACGTAACGGACAGTCAGCCAACGGGTATTGTCACCGTTGCTGATAGGAACGCATCTGGAAATGAAGGAGAAGTGGCAATCGTAGCTGCTGGCGTCCCTGCGCTGCAGCGAGTTCGACTCAATCAAGCAAGCTCTACATCTGCGGTAGTTATCCCTGCCGTAACGGGTAGCGTAGCCGGACGCGTTGTCAATGTTGCCGGAGCGCCCGTACGAGCTGGTGAAATTCGATTGTCAGCCACGACAGCCCCCAATCGCGATCGCCGCCTTAATCTATTGCCTGATGGCAGCTTTTTTATTCCCGCGCTACCCGCAGGAACGTATTTAGCTGACGTAACTGCGGAAAATTATCCGCCGATGAGTACGCAGATTCAGGTGCGCGCGGGTTTTATTTCCTCTCAGATAGTACGGATGCCGCCAGGACGAGCGGACGAGGCCGCTACTGGAATTGGCGTATTGCCAGATAGTTCCCCGTTTTCGGACGAGTTGGCCTCCCGCATACGAGAAGCGATTTCCACTGAGACCGTTTTTGACGCTGGGGAGGCTGCGCTCCTGGTCGGTCCATTGGGACCAGCACCAGAATTTGCACCCGTGTTACCAGCGCTGCGCGACATTCAACTCATCGACGGCGACGAACGATTCACGGCTGATTTGGAACGACTAAAAGCCGCCGGGAATGCCCTGGGACTGCGCTACATTCTGCTGACTCGGATGGAAGTATCGACAGATTTCAATCGAGCGGGCAATCCTTGGTTGAATGTGGCCCTGCAGTATTTCGTGCCCGCACTTCCCGTCACGGTACCTAACTTCACCCCCAATCAGCTACGCAGTCGCGGCATCATCACGCTTGTCGACTTACAAACCGATCGTCCTGGAGATCGAGCTACTTATTTCGAGGCTTTTGGCCGAGATGACGTTGGTGGTGCTCCCATGTTCGACGAAGCAGCTGCCGGTCTCTATCGGCAGCAAGTGCGGAACATGGTGCCCGAATTTCTGCGTCAATGGCAAGAGCAGCCGCCATTCAGCTAGAGAGTCTGTGAATCAATTCAATCGAGATCGGAACATACCATCTAGTAGTACGCCCCTGCGGACTCGACAGCTGTTTTGGATAGCCGTTGTGCTGATGGTGGTCGACACTGGGATGCAGCCTAATCCGGTGCAGGCAGCTAAACCCGCCCAATCTGAAAAAACTGCGTTGGAGGTAGAGGGTTCTTCTGTTGTGACCAGTCGGATTATCGGTCAGGTGCTCGATCCGAGCGGCGAACCCATTGTTGGAGCCCAAATTCGCGTCCTGCTCAACCCTTATTTCACAGCCGATGTAGACTTTGCACTCGATTCCAGAACACAAACGGATGCCAGCGGTGCCTTCGAGCTACTTTTCCCACTGCCAGGCCGATGGAATATTGCTATCGAGCACGATAACTACGAGTCGTTAACTGAAGAGGTTTGGGCGATCGCGGGTATGACCTCTCCTGTGGACGTGGTGTTGCAGGTGCCGCTGGAAAAGCGCGAGCGCACGCGTATGGGTATTGTCGGTGCTGGGAGTTTGGCACATACTCGCACCCTCTCGCAGCAGCTTGCCACTGATGTGCTGCGTTTGAATATGGTGCCCAATATCGACAGTGTCGTGTTGTTGGATAACCGTCGTTTGGACCCCGTTCTCGATCGCATTGGATTGCCTCCATATGAGCTATTCGAGCGCGATCGGTTCGATCCTAAAGCTGTTGGAGAGTTTTTCGATTATCTCGGCCTCAAGGCGCTGGTAGTAGCACGGACGGACGTGTTGGCGAGATCTGCAGATGCTGCTCAAGTCGAACTCAAATCTCGCAGCTTACTGGAATTGTGGACATTTGACGAAAAGGGTCAGCTCAAAATATCCACGCTGGCTGACGGTCGGCAGCAAGAAATGCTAGGCGCCGATCTCAATGAAGCAGAGATCGAGCAACTCTTACAAATTCAAATCACGAAAATTGCTCAGGATTTCGGCTCCCGTTGGCAAACTGACAATCCTTTAGCTTCGTACTTCGATGCCGAAGACATCCTCACACCTCAAGAAGTACGCTTAGACACCACGGTTCGTCTTAACGTTCCTTCAGACTCTAGCGTTGTCCCCACAGCAGAAGGTGAAGAATCCGTCAGCGAGAGTAACTGAGCTCCTATTCCATCCGTATCTGGATTCGACATCTTTCATATTTCGCACGCTTCAGAGGCAAGAGAGGTGCCCTCAGTTGAGGACACCTCTCAAATCTATTCAGCTAACATCCGCAATCGGAGACTCAATTAAGCATTGACAGCCGGAGCAGCTAGAGCCACCGGAGCAGCCTCGCCCGCAGCCAAATCCAAGGGGAAGTTGTGCGCATTACGCTCGTGCATCACTTCCATACCCAAGTTGGCACGGTTGATCACATCAGCCCAGGTGCCCACGGCACGACCCGAACCATCCACAATCGACTGGTTGAAGTTAAAACCATTCAGGTTGAACGCCATCGTGCTCACACCCAAGGCCGTGAACCAGATGCCCACCACAGGCCAGGCAGCCAAGAAAAAGTGCAGACTGCGGCTGTTGTCAAACGATGCATATTGGAAAATCAGACGACCGAAGTAGCCGTGCGCTGCCACGATGTTGTAGGTCTCTTCTTCCTGACCGAACTTGTAACCGGCATTCTGAGACTCATCTTCAGAGGTCTCGCGAATCAAAGAAGAGGTCACCAACGAACCGTGCATCGCCGAAAACAGAGAACCACCGAACACGCCCGCCACACCAAGCATGTGGAAGGGGTGCATCAGAATGTTGTGCTCTGCCTGGAACACCAGCATGAAGTTGAAGGTGCCCGAGATGCCCAGAGGCATACCGTCAGAGAACGAACCCTGACCGATGGGGTAGATCAAGAAGACTGCAGTTGCTGCTGCAACAGGTGCAGAGTAAGCCACAGCAATCCAAGGACGCATGCCCAAGCGGTAGCTGAGTTCCCACTCGCGACCGAGGTAGCAGTACACACCCAACAAGAAGTGGAGCACCACTAGCTGGTAAGGACCGCCGTTGTAGAGCCACTCATCGAGGGAAGCAGCTTCCCAGATCGGGTAGAAGTGCAGACCAATGGCTGCCGAAGAAGGCACCACCGCACCGGAAATGATGTTGTTGCCGCCGAACAGAGAGCCTTGCACGGGCTCGCGGATGCCGTCGATATCAACAGGAGGCGCGCCAACGAAGGCGATGATGTAGCAGGTGGTCGCGGTGAGCAACAAGGGAATCATCAACACGCCGAACCAGCCTACGTAGAGGCGGTTGTCAGTGCTGGTGATCCATTCGCAAAACCGCTCCCAGACGTTGCCGCTTTCGCGGCGCTGAATGAGGGTAGTCATGATCGAGAATTACTCCGAAATAAGTGGAATAAAGGTTCACAGCAAAACGTTAAGCTAGGTCATAAAGTTCCGTCAATTGAATTTGCATTTCTTAACTAAAGCTACAAAAGTGAAATCGGAACGAGAACGCAACTGTGCTATCTGCTGCGATCGCGCTCACCCCGTCCTAAGGAGGATATAGGCCAAATTCTGCTTTCAGTTTTTCCCAACTGAGATTGTGTAACAAGATCGAAATACGAACAAATGTAAATCAATCATTCAAGTTGCTTAGCATCGCTTAACGTCTTTTTGCGCGTCTTCTGCCAATTTTGCACGACTGGACTGGATCGAATATGCCCTCCACGACTTCTCTACCGTTAGCGCGACGCTACATGTTGCAGGGCAAAAGAGTCTTTGCGCGTCAGATTCCGGCACAGTCAGCGTTTAAAAGTTGCCACCAGCAGTCAGAACCTGTTAAATTCATATTCGCTATCCTCGGTAGCTCAGCGGTAGAGCGGTCGGCTGTTAACCGATTGGTCGTAAGTTCGAATCTTACCCGGGGAGTTTTACACTTTATAGAATATTCGTCTGGTCATGGGGGTCAGAAAGCCGCTGTCCTGTAGCCTGAACGCAAGCGCTTGCAATGGAGTATTATTGGCATCCGCTCCTGTGAAACGTTATTGTTAAGAAATGATGCGCTTGGGTTGCACGTGCGAGCTATGTTAGCCGCAAAGGCTGTGGCTCGCTGACAGCAGTCCTGAAGGCTAGAATTTGATATGGTCCGTGCCTCTTCTTTATTGCCCTCACGTCGTCTTGCGTTCGGGATGAAGCCGCTGCGCTCGCTACGATATCTGTATCTGCGATTGATACGATTGCAAGCCTCGCCAGCAGAAATTGGGAGAGGACTGGCGATAGGTGTCTTTGCCGCTATGTTTCCTGCCTTTGGCTTGCAAACCATCATTTCAATTTTGATTGCTACAGCCGTGCGCGGCAATAAGCTGGCCGCCGCTGCCGCTACGTGGGTGAGTAATCCGCTGACTTATGTTCCTATCTATGCCTTCAACTTCCATATCGGCCAGCAGATACTAGGTGCGAGATCGCTGCATTTTGACTTCGCGGTCAGTCCTTCCCTGAATGACCTCACTCAGATGGGAGCTGATTTCCTCGTTGTCATGTTTGTCGGTAGCTTTGTCGTTGGCACAGTGAGTGCGGGATTGTCTTACGCAGCAGCAGTTCCCATTGTGCGAAGGATCAAACAGCGCCTACACAAACAGCGCTCTCTATGACGCCTCAAATGCTTTGGGCTTGCACGCGCTTGGATTTTTACGGTGAAGAAGAAACTATGACACCTCAGGTATGCGGGCGCGCAGGTCATGTTTGGTACGCTAATCTCGTATTCTGAGCGACCCTAAAGCTCGAGAGCGCGCACAGGATAATAATGATGTGCTCGCTGTCTTCTTCGTGCGCGTGATAACTCGCTCGCGGTAGCTCCGCTGCCTGGAGGCAAGACCGTGTCTTCGCTTAAAGTCTTACTCGTTGACGATAATCGCGTCGGTCAGAAGGTAGGCCAGCGCTTGCTTTCCAGCTTGGGCTACAAAGCCGATATCGCTGGTAACGGGCAAGAAGCCCTGGAGCTGTGCGCGCGCAATACATACGGCTTAATCCTGATGGATTGTCAGATGCCCGTTATGGATGGGTACCGCGCCACGCGCGTACTCCGCCAGCAAACTCAACCCCAGCCAATTGTGATTGCACTGACAGCAGACAATCTGGCCGAGCAGAAAGACAAATGTATGGAAGCTGGGATGGATGACTACCTTACCAAGCCCATTACTCGCGATATTCTCAAAGCAGCGATCACGCGCTGGCAAGACGAGATGCCTACGTCTGCTCAGGCTTAGGATTTCGATGGGGGTCAGCCATCCTCGAACTCACCTATCTACTACGGCGAGTTAGCTCAATTTGAGAATGGCCTTGCGAAAAGCAGCCCGTTCGGATAGAGACTGAATGTAACGTTCTACAGCTCCATACGAGCTGAGGTCGAGTTTTAGCAACATGGGTATGTAGGCCAGGACTGAGCCTACAGCAATATCGGCGACGGACAACGTCGAACCGAGCAAGAACGGCTGCTGCGCGAACATGCGATTGAGGGGCAACATCAGGCGCGGCATCTCGCGCTCCCGATTGGCTTCAACGAAAATGTTCGGCCCTAGCGTCGCATTAGCAAATAAGATCCACTGATTGTACAGAGCGCGTCGTTCGACAGACATCTCGAGTTCGTCGTATTTCTCGGCCAAGTAGAGCAAAATTGCACCTGACTCCCACAGCTTGAAGTCGCCGTCCTCAATCGCGGGTACCTTACCCATCGGATTGATCGCGAGAAAATCGGGTTGAAGATGCTGCTCGCGTCCCATGTCTAACGAACAAAATTCGTAGGAAACGCCGAGTTCTTCGAGATACCACTGCACAATTGAGGCCCGGCTGCGCTGACCGCCATACAGTTTCAACATGTACGTCTGGATTGACACCTTTCAGAGTGTAAAGGCGCTTGCGCCCGACTAGCGTGCAACCGCACTCGCCTGCAACTCAACATTGCCATAGCGACTATGGCAATAATCACGCTTGGCAAATCGATTCAGTTACCTGACATCGAGATTGCTGGAGAGAAGAGACAAGCTTAACTGGCCGCAGCCAACGCGCGATCGTCAATGACGCGATCGACGATACCGTAATCTTTCGCTTCTGCTGCAGACATATAATAGTCGCGCTCTACGTCCCGCTCGACTCGTTCCAGCGGCTGGTTGGTGTGCTGAGCCAAGATGGCATTGAGATTATTTTTCACGCGCAATACTTCTTTGGCCTGAATCGCGATGTCTGTCGCTTGACCGCGCATCCCGCCACCAGAAGGCTGGTGAATCATAATGCGTGAATGTGGCAATGCGACGCGCTTTCCAGGGGTTCCTGCGGCTAGGAGAAAAGCACCCATCGAAGCAGCCAAACCGACACAGACGGTGGCAATATCGCTTTTCACATGCTGCATCGTATCGTAAATAGCCAATCCGGCCGACACCGATCCTCCAGGAGAGTTGATGTACATGAGGATATCTTTGCCAGGGTCGGTAGAGTTGAGGTATAGCATCACGGCCACGACATTGTTGGCCACGTTGTCATCAATCGGTTCGCCAATGAAGATAATGCGCTCTTGATAGAGACGATTGTAAATACTGATCCACTGCGTGTAGGATTCCCCGGGCAGACGGTAGGGAACGCTGGGAACGCCAATAGGCATGGTTGCAAACTCCTTGCAAAAGTAGACGAGAAAAACGTTCCGAGAAATTTAGATACCGATGTCTAGCGATGTAGAAGAAAGACACGCCTCAAACTGCAGCCCCCACGGCCGGAACGGGAAGATCCTGGCGACTGGCGAGGACTTGGTCGATGATGCCGTATTCTTTTGCTTCCTCCGGAGTCAGGTAGTAAAAACGCTCAGTATCGCGGCTGATACGCTCTTTCTCCTGCCCAGTAGTATTGTGAAGCTGATCTACCATCATGCGCTTGATGGTCAACAATTCTTTCGTCCGAATCTGAATGTCAGATGCTTGACCTTCAGCGCCACCAAAAGGCTGGTGCAAGGTAATAGTGGCATGAGGCAAACTGGCCCGATGGCCTTTTTCCCCTGCAGCCAGTAACATTGCCGCCATCCCGATCGCATTTCCCAAGCAAATGGTGTGCACGGGGGGAGCAATGTAATTCATCGTGTCGGCGATCGCGAAAGCCGCGGTGTCGTAGTTATAGGTACCCGTCGAGTTAATGTACATAAAAATCGGCTTACTCCGATCTTCGTACTGCAGGTAAAGTAATTGGGCCACGATTAGCTTGGTCACATTGGCTTCAGCTTCCTGAGCGAGCGGCAACCCCAAATAAACGATGCGCTCCTGCAAAAGCAACGAGGGCAAATCGGGCGGCGGCGTGCGGATGGGACCGCCACCAGAGTAGTAGGAGCCGGACTGAACGGCTTGCAAAGGCAGGTGCAGAGGTACGGACATGGTGACTCCAGGACCGAGTAAAACAACAACAGGCCGAATAAGAGGCAAACTGTCACGCGATAAGTCGCGAACTAACGCGGTCGCGGTGAGGGAGATAAAATCGGGACGGCCACCAATCGACATGTTCTCGATATCGCATCTCGCTGTGGAGACCGTTCCCGCAATAGCTCGGGCTTAGCTGTCAGCGCCTTGAGAAAGCAAGACTTTCTCGGCTTCTGCATCAGATGATTCCACCAACACCTTGGGTTTGCCATCTTCATCGAGATCGAGCGTAGCCGTGCTGCCTTCGCGCACCCGCCCAGAAAGAATCTCCTCAGCTAAGTAGTCTTCGAGCAGGCGCTGGATAGCGCGACGCAGCGGTCTGGCACCGTAGCTGGGATTGAAGCCTTCTTCCACCATCAAATCGCGGAAGCGATCGGTGACGGACAAGGCAATGCTCTTTTCTGTAGCCAGGCGATCGAACACTTCTTTCAGCAGCAGGTCGCCAATACCTTTGACTTCGTCCTTGGTCAGCTGACGGAAGACAATCACCTCATCCAAGCGATTGAGGAATTCGGGGCGGAAGTACTGCTTCAGCTCTTCGTTCACCAACGACTTGATGCGGTTGTAGGTAGCCTCACCTTCGTCATCATTAAACTCAAAGCCCAACGTACCGCCGCCTTTCTCGATTACCTTCGAACCGATATTCGACGTCATGATCAGCAAAGTATTTTTGAAATCCACCGTGCGACCCTTGGCGTCAGTGAGGCGACCGTCTTCCAAAATCTGCAACATCATGTTGAAGACATCAGGATGGGCCTTCTCGATTTCATCAAACAAGACCACGGTGTAAGGTCGCCGCCGGACAGCCTCGGTCAGCTGGCCACCTTCGCTATAACCAACGTAGCCAGGAGGCGAACCGATTAGTTTGGAGGCCGTATGCCGCTCCATGTACTCCGACATGTCCAGTCGAATCATGGCGTCTTCGGAACCAAAAAAGTAAGCGGCCAGTGCCTTAGTCAGCTCGGTCTTCCCGACACCTGTCGGCCCGGAAAAGATAAAGCTGGC